>DATLLD010000129.1:0-7595 GCA_035538035.1 Gemmatimonadaceae bacterium
GAGCCGACGCATGTGGTCGAACCCTCCGGTGTACGTGGCCGGATTGGACCGTGGCGTGCGCCCGATCGGCGACTGGTCCACGCCGACCACCTTGTCGACCTGGTTGACGCCGGTGACGCGGGTGTGCCGGCCGGGGACGAGCCGGGCGCCGTTGATCTGGTTCGCCAGCACCGCGTGCAGGATGTCGTTGACCAGCGTCGACTTGCCGGACCCGGACACACCGGTGACCGCGATGAGGGTGCCGAGCGGGAACGACACGTCGATGCCGCGCAGGTTGTGCTCGCGGGCGCCGACGACCGTCAGCTGGCGCTTCTTGTCGATCTTGCGGCGCTTGGCGGGCAGCGGGATCGACTTGCGTCCCGACAGGTACGCGCCGGTGATCGACTCCTTGTTCGTCAGCAGCTTCTTGTACGGGCCGCTGTGCACGACCTTGCCGCCGTGCTCACCGGCACCGGGGCCGATGTCGACGACCCAGTCCGAGTTGCGGATCGTGTCCTCGTCGTGCTCGACGACGATCAGCGTGTTGCCGAGGTTGCGCAGCCTCGTCAGCGTCTCGATCAGCCGGTGGTTGTCGCGCTGGTGCAGGCCGATCGACGGCTCGTCCAGCACGTACAGCACGCCGACCAGGCCGGACCCGATCTGCGTGGCGAGCCGGATGCGCTGCGCCTCGCCGCCGGACAGGGTGCCGGACGCGCGGTCGAGCGAGAGGTAGTCGAGGCCGACGTCGAGCAGGAAGTGCAGGCGGGCCTGGATCTCCTTGAGGACCGCGCCCGCGATCATCGACTCGCGCTTGCCGAGCTTGAGGCCGTCGAGGAAGTCGGAGCACTCCGAGACGCTCATCGCGCAGACCTCGGCGATGGACCTGTCGCCCTTTTTGCCGTGGTGCAGCGTGACGGCGAGGATCTCGGGCTTCAGTCGCGTACCCGCACACGCGGGGCACGGGACCTCGCGCATGTAGCCCTCGTACTTCTCCCGCATGTAGTCGGACTCGGTCTGCTCCTGACGCCGTTCGAGGAACGGGATCACGCCCTCGTAGTTGGCGTAGTAGGAGCGCTCACGGCCGTAGCGGTTCTTGTAGCGGACGTGCACCTGCTCGTCGATGCCGTGCAGGATCGCCTTCTGCGCCTTGGCGGGCAGCAGCCGCCACTGCTGGTCCATGCGGAAGCCGATGGTCTCGCCGAGCGACTGCAGCAGGCGCGTGAAGTACTCGGCGGTCTGCCCGCCCGCCCACGGCGCGATCGCGCCGTCGGCCAGCGACAGCTCGTCGTCCGGCACCACCAGCTCCGGGTCGACCTCCTTGCGCACGCCGATGCCCGTGCAGACCGTGCACGCGCCGTACGGCGAGTTGAAGGAGAACGACCGCGGCTCCAGGTCCTCGATCGCGAGCGGGTGGCCGTTGGGGCACGCCAGGTTCTCCGAGAAGCCCCTGATCCGCTTCGGGTCGGTCTCCGGGAGGTCGACGAACTCCAGCTCGACCAGGCCGTCCGCGAGCCGCAGCGCCGTCTCCACCGAATCGGTCAGACGCTGCTTCGACGACGCCTTGACGCTCAGCCGGTCGATGACGACCGCGATGTGGTGCTTCTCCTGCTTCTTGAGCTTGGGCACCTCGCCGAGCGCGTACACGACGCCGTCGACCTTCGCGCGCGAGTAGCCCTGCGACTGCAGGTTCTGGAACAGGTCGAGGTACTCGCCCTTGCGGCCGCGGATGACCGGCGCGAGCACCTGGAACTTGGTGCCCTGCTCCATCGCGAGCACCTGGTCGACGATCTCCTGCGGCGTCTGCTTGCCGATCGCCTCACCGCACTGCGGGCAGTGCGGCTTGCCGGCGCGCGCGTAGAGCAGGCGCAGGTAGTCGTATATCTCGGTGACGGTGCCGACGGTCGAGCGCGGGTTCGCGCCGGCCGTCTTCTGCTCGATCGAGATCGCGGGCGAGAGCCCCTCGATGGCGTCGACGTCCGGCTTCTCCATCAGGCCGAGGAACTGCCGCGCGTACGCCGACAGCGACTCGACGTACCGGCGCTGGCCCTCGGCGAAGATGGTGTCGAACGCCAGCGACGACTTGCCCGACCCCGACAGCCCCGTGATGACGGTCAGCTTGTCCCGGGGGATCGTGACATCGATGTTCTTGAGATTGTGCTCGCGCGCACCGCGCACGATCAGGGCTTCGCCGGACATAGTCACGTAAGATCGGGCCCGGCACGCCCCGATGGAAGTGACGGCCCTCGCGCTTGCCCATGCACGGGTCGCTAGATTCCGGTGCGTGAGCGAACCAGACAGCGGCCGAGAGCAGGCGTTTTTGACGGTGCCGGATCCCGAACAGCTGCCCCTTGGCATGTTCGAGGGGGTGCCGATCGTGCCCATGGAGATCGTCGGCCCGGATGACGAGGTCGTCGTCATCCCCGTGCGCGAGCCGCCCACCTGCGGGGAGTGGTCGTACGACGACCAGGAGCTCGAGGAACCCCGCTTCGTGGCGCGTCGCATCGACGGCATCGAAGCGCCGAACTCCAGGGCGACGCCGATCCACCCCATCCGTACCGTCACCGCACCCCGCGGCGCTTCCACGCCCCGCCGTGTCTCCGGCGCGGCTGCTGCCCCTGCCCCTGCCGCCGCCAGTACAGCGCCTCTCCCGGCGGCGACGCCGGAGCCCGTGCAGCCCACGCGCTCCAACCGGCCCACGCTCGAGGCGCTGCGCCTGGCCTTCGAGCAGACCCCCGGCGACATCACGCGGGCGCTCGCCTACATCACCGCCCTCGAGAAGCGCGCCGACGCCGACATCGCGCTGCGCGCCATCGACGCGGCCGAAGCGGCCGGCGCCGACCTCTTCCTGCTGACCTGCGCCCGTGCCAGCGTGCTCGGCGCCAAGCTGCGCTACGACGACGCCGAGAAGGCGATCAAGGCGGCCGCCAAAATGCGCCCGGACGCCCGGGAGGTGCTGCTCCAGCAGGGCATCCTCTCCTGCCGCCGCGGGCGCTGGAAGGAAGCCGCCGAGCCCCTGCAGCGCGCCGCCGCGCTCGCGCCGGACGACGCAGTGGCGCACTACTACGTCGGCGAGGTGTTGAACCACTCTGACAAGCTGCAGGGCGCGCTCGCCGCGTTCGAGCGCGCCGCCGAGCTCGAGCCGGACAACTGGCGCGCGCTCAAGGGTGTCGGGATAGTCCTCGACCGCCTGGGGAGATCGGCCGAGGCGGCGCCGTTCTACCGCCGTTCCCGCGACGCCCAGCGCGCATGAGCGCAGCCGCACCAATGGACCGCCTCGCGAGGCGCCGACGAGCGCGCGCCTACGCGGCGGTCGGCATCCTCCTCGCCTGGACGCTCGGCGTCGGCATGTTGGTGCGCCGCGAGTTCTTCCGCGAGCGCTCCGCGGTGCTGGCCGAGGCCGCGATGCGGCTCGCGCCGGGTGCGTCGTACTTCGTGGTCGAGCAGGGCGGCCGGCAGGTGGGCTTCGCCTCGACCACCATCGACACCTCGATGACGACTTTCGAGGTGGTGGACTACCTGATCTCCGACCTCCCGGCCGCGGAGGATGCGCGCACGACGTCGCGCACGAGTTCCCGCGCCGTCATCACGCTCTCGCGGTCGCTGGCGCTGCGTAGCTTCGAAGTCGAGTTCGAGGCGGGAGCCGCGTCCAGCATCGTCGCCGGCCACACCGAGGGCGATTCGGTCGTCGCCTTCTCCGTCGCCGTTCCCGGCCAGCCAGCGGACTCCCAGCGGCTCGCGGTCGATGGCGCGGTGCTCCTGCCCGCGCTCGTGCCTTCGGTGGCGATGCTCACCGCCGAGCCAAGGCGCGGGCGCGCCGTCGCGGTGCGGACGTTCGATCCCACGACGCAGACCGCGATCGAGGTGAAGCTGCGCCTGGGCGCGGACTCGCTGTTCACGGTGGTGGACAGCGCGCGGTTCGACTCCACCTCGATGATGTTCGTGCCTGCGCTGACCGACACCGTGCGTGCATGGCGGCTCGAGCCCGAGGAGGGCGCGACCGGCTTCAACGGTTGGGTCGATGCGCAGGGCCGCGTCATCGTCGCCACGCGGCCGGGCGGCATGACGCTGCGGCGGATGGCGTATGAGATCGCGTTCGAGAACTGGCGCCGTGCGCGCGGCACTGCGCCCAACGGAGCATTCGAGGGCACGGTGATCGCCGCGGGCGCGCTCCCCTC
Source organism: Gemmatimonadaceae bacterium (assembly GCA_035538035.1). Classification (GTDB taxonomy): domain Bacteria; phylum Gemmatimonadota; class Gemmatimonadetes; order Gemmatimonadales; family Gemmatimonadaceae; genus Pseudogemmatithrix. The sequence continues at coordinate 4,155 of DATLLD010000129.1, forward strand.
CGGTCGCGGACCCGGTGCGATGCTGGTGCGCCTTTCGTTCGACGGCGCGTCGCTCGGCGAAAGGAACTTCGACCTGGATGGCGGCCGGCAGCGGCTCTCGCTCGACACGCTCGCCATCACACGCGAGTCCGGTGAGGTGCTCACGGCCGACTGGTCGCTCGCCGGGCGCACCGCCGGCTTCCGCCAGCGCTTTGCCGCCGAACTGCGCGCCGAGCCGCTGTTGCAGGTGAACGACGGCGCCATCACCGCGCTGGCGCTCCGCCTCGCGGGCAGCGATCGCGACCCGCGCGTGGTGGCCGAGCGGATCAATCGCTGGGTGCATGACTCGCTCGAGAAGGTCGTCACGGTCGACCTGCCCAACGCGACGCAGGTGTTGCGCACGCGGCGCGGCGACGCGCCGGGGCACGCGCAGCTCTTCACGGCGCTCGCCCGCTCCGTCGGCATCCCGACGCGCATCGCCACGGGCCTCGTGCTGGTGGACGGCAAGTCCCACTTCCATGTGTGGCCGGAGATCCGGCTGCGCGATTGGGTCGCGGTCGACCCCACCTTCGGGCAGTTCCCCGCCGATGCCGCGCACCTGCGGTTCGTCAGCGGCGGCATCACGCGGCAGGGCGAACTGCAGCGGCTCGTGAGCGACAAGAAACTCCGCATCGAGGTCCTCAACGCACGATGATCGAGCTCCTGAACCTCACGAAGCGCTACGGCGGCTTCACGGCAGTGGACGGCATCGACCTGAACGTGCCGCGCGGCGAGCTGTTCGGCTTCCTCGGGCCCAATGGCGCGGGCAAGACGACGACGCTGCGGATGATCGCCGGCATCCTCAAGCCGACCAGCGGCTCGATCCGCGTGGCCGGCGTCGACATGCGCGCCGACCCGATGACGGCCAAGTCGCGTCTCGGGTTCATCCCCGACCGCCCGTTCATCTACGAGAAGCTCACGGGCGCCGAGTTCCTGCGCTTCGTGGCCGGCCTCTACGACCAGGAAGGCAAGGAAGTCGAGCATCGCGCGCGCGAGCTGCTGGCCCTGTTCGACCTCGAGGAGTGGCGCGACGAGCTGGTCGAGAGCTACTCGCACGGCATGCGGCAGAAGCTCATCATCTCGAGCGCGTTCGTGCATCGTCCCGAGGTGATCGTCGTCGACGAGCCGATGGTGGGACTCGACCCGAAGGCCGCGAGGATCCTCAAGGACCTCTTCCGCGAGTACACGCGACGGGGGCACACGATCATCTTCTCGACGCACACGCTCGAGGTGGCCGAGTCGCTCTGCGACCGGCTGGCGATCATCGTGAACGGGAAGATCCGCGCCTACGGCACGATGGAGGACCTGCGCCGCGACCTCGAGGGCGGCGAGCGCGGGCTGGAGGAGATCTTCCTGCGGCTCACCGGCGAGAACGCGGCGCGGAACCTGGTCGATGTCCTCGACGCCTAGCGCGGACCTGGTCGCGGTCCTGCCGCCGCGCGCCAGCTGCGGCACGCGCGCCGTGGCCGAGCTCCCCGACCCACCGCTGCTGCACCTGCTGCTCCCAAAGTGGCTGACGGCGCTGGCCCGCGCACGCGAGGGCGAGAAGGGACGCACCGCGCGCTACGTCGTGCTGGGGCTGGTCGGCGTGCTCTTCTGGGCGTTCGTCTTCGGCGTGCTCTACCGGCTGCTCACGTACTTCCGTGGCGTCGAGGAGATCGGCGCGCTGCTCGCGGGCAAGTTGCTCGGCCTGATGCTGCTCGGCTTCAGCTCCATCCTGCTGCTGTCGAACGTGATCACGTCGCTCTCGAGCTTCTTCCTCGCGAAGGACCTCGACATGCTGGTGGCCGCGCCGGTGGACTGGCTGCGACTCTATGGCGCCAAGCTGCTGGAGACCGTCGTCGCGTCGAGCTGGATGGTGCTGCTCATCTCGATCCCGCTCTTCAGCGCGTACGGCCTGGCGTACGACGGTGGCTTTGCGTTCCCGCTGCTCGTCGTCGCGATGATGGTTCCGCTGTTCATCATCCCGGCGGTCGTCGGGAGCGCGGTCACGCTGATCCTCGTGAACGTCTTCCCGGCGCACCGCACGCGCGACATCCTCTCGGTCATCGCGGTGCTGACGGCGGGCGGCATCGTGCTGCTCTTCCGGCTGATCCGCCCCGAGCGGCTGGCGCGACCGGAAGGATTCCGCTCGCTGGTCGACTTCATCGCCGTGCTGCGCACGCCCAGCTCGCCGTTCCTGCCGAGCGAGTGGGTGGCCGAGGGCACGATGGGTTTCCTCGGCGGCGAGTTCGACTGGCTCCTGCTCTACCTGCTCTGGACGACGGCGCTCGCGGTGCTGGTCCTGGGCGCGCTGCTGCACCGCGGGCTCTACATGACCGGCTTCAGCAAGGCACAGGAGAGCGCGCAGCGGTTCGTGCAGGCGGACGGCGCGCTGTCGCGGTTCGGGCGGCGGCTGCTCTCGCCGTTCGGCATCCTGCGGCGCGAGCTGGTGATGAAGGAGCTGCGGCTCTTCTTCCGCGACACCGCGCAGTGGTCACAGCTGATCCTGCTGGCCGTGCTGGTGGTGGTGTACGTGTTCAACATCAAGTACCTGCCGCTGCGGGGCGAGGGGATCACCTTCTTCCTCGTGAACGTGGTGCCGTTCCTGAACCTCGTGCTCGCCGGGTTCGTGCTGGCGTCGATCGCCGCGCGCTTCATCTTTCCCGGCGTCTCGCTCGAGGGGCGCACGCTCTGGCTGCTGCGGTCGAGCCCGATGGCCGTGCGCGACCTGCTCTGGGCGAAGTTCTGGGTGGGCACGTTGCCGCTGCTGATCCTCGCGCTCGGCATCGTCGGCGTGACCGATTGGCTGCTGCAGGTGAGCGACTTCATGTTCCTCGTGTCGGTCATGAGCATCACGCTGCTGACCTTCGCGCTCAGCGGGCTGGCGATCGGCTTCGGCACGATGTTCCCGCAGTTTGAGACGGAGAACGCGGCGCAGATCCCGACGTCGTTCGGCGGGCTGCTCTACATGATGGCGTCGGTGAGCGTGATCGGCGGCGTGGTGGTGCTGGAGGCACGGCCGGTGTACGGCTACCTCTCGGCCAAGGCATACGGCACCGCCGCCGACCCAACGGAGATGGTGATCGGGTTCGGCCTGGCGGCGCTGCTCTGCGTCGTCGCGACGGTCGTCCCGATCAGGATGGCGCTGACGCGCCTGGAGGCAGTCGAACGATGAACCGCATCGGCCCCGCCAACGAGAGCGACATCCCCCAGCTGCTCTCGCTGAACAACCGTTACTCGTCGAGTGGCCTGACGCTCGTCAGGTCGCCCGAGTTCGCCGCCAACCACCTGAGCGACTACCGCGTGCTGCGCGACGCGTCCGGCGGAGTGATCGGCTGTGCCGCGCTCGACGAGTATTCCCCGTCGGTGGCGGAGATCATCTCGCTGGCCGTCGAGCAGGATGCGCAGGGACTCGGCCACGGCCGCGCGCTGATCGCCGCC
>DATLLD010000130.1:0-18644 GCA_035538035.1 Gemmatimonadaceae bacterium
CGCGCGCCGAGCGTCTGGACGGATGTCGGTCCGCCGAACTTCACCTGGTCCACGCGGCCCTTGCCGACCATGTCCATGTTGTGCGCGGCGACGATCTTGTCGAGCGGGATCGTCGGGTGCTCCACGAACCAGCGCGAGCCGAGCAGCCCCGCCTCCTCGCCCTGGTGCGAGATGAAGACGATCGATCGCGCCGGCTTCTCCTTGACGAAGCGCTCGGCGATCTCGAGCAACACGACGGTGCCGGAGCCATCGTCGTCGGCGCCGTTGAAGATCGAGTCGGCGCGCGGCGGGCGAATGCTGCGCGCGTGCGCGATCAGCGAATCGATGCGACGCTGCTGGTCCGCCGTCGGACGGCACGCAGGGTCGTTCGCGCCCTGTGGCCGTGTCACCGTATTCACCGCGCGCAGCGAGTCATGGTCCACCGGCGTGGGGCTGACGCCGACGTGGTCGTTGTGCGCGCCCACGAGCACGTACTCGGCCGCGCGCGCGGGGTCGGAGCCGGGGAGCACTGCGATCACGTTGCGCGCCGGGCTCGCCGCGGGACGCCAGGCGTAGTCCCAGCTCGCCGTCACCGGAGCGCCGCCGACGCCGACGGTTAGCCGGTCGACGCTCCGGCCGAAGATGCGCTGCGCGGCCGCGGAGGAGATCGTCGCCCCGGGCAGTCTTGCGCTTGCACCTGGGATCTCAGCCGGCTGCAGCATCGCCCGGCCGTTCATGGCGGCGTTGATGGCGGCGGCGCTCATGCCGTCGAGCCCGATGACCAGCACGCCGACCGCACCAGCGGCCTCGGCGCGGCGGTCACGCACGCCGCCGGCGTTCACCGGAAGCGCGGGCGCTGGCCGGTTGGCCGCCGCAGCGCGCGCAGCCGCTTCGACCGTCGCTGCGTTTGCCGCGCCGAACTTGTTTGGCACGTCGGCGCAGCTGGGAAGACTCGTCGGCGCACCGACTGCTGCGCCGGCGGGCGCGATGTCGCCGAGGAACACGGCCACCTTGCCGCGGAACATGCGCGGGTCGAGAGCGATCGTGTCTCCCCACTTCCCGGCATACACGGTCGCGACGTTGCGCACTGCGGCCGAGCCCCGGAGTCCATTCGCCGCGCTCGGCGCCATCGGCACCCACTCCGCTCGGCCGCGGAGCGTGTTGTTCCGCACTGCGAGTCGCGCCGTCGCGCCGTCCACGCCCATCGTGCCGAAGGGCAGCGCCTGGAAGTATCCACCCCCTTCGCCGGCGGGCTTGAGCCCGAGTCGCTTGAACTCCGCGGCGATGTATTCCGTGGTCGCGTGGTTGCCCGGCTCACCGATGCGGCGGCCGCGCATGGAGTCGTCGGCGATCAGGTATAGGCGCGTGCGCAGGTCGTCAGCCGTGATGTCGTCGACCGTGGGGCGCGGAGCCCAGTGACGCGGGCCTTCATCGGGCCACACGGGCCGTTCGTTGCCGGGGCTCGCTTGCGCGCCGAGCGACGAGGCGCCGCAGGCGGCGAGAGTGACGACGGCGAACAGGGAACGAATCGACTGCATGAACCCTTCCGTGATGAAGAATGGGTTGGTCGGACACTCAGGAGGATGCAATGGACTATCCGGTGAGGACACTCGACGAGATGCGCGCCTGGTCCGTGTCGCGCAGCCTGCCGCACGACCAGGAGAAGGTGTGGGAGGCGCTGACCGATCGCGAGGCGATGCGCCGTTGGTCATCGGTGGACCTCGTCGGTCCGCGCTCGATGGGTGCGCACATCACCCTCGCCGCGGAGGCCGAAGCGCCGGAGAACGGCGTGATCCTGGCGTTCGAGCGGCCGCGGCTCTACTCGTACTCCTCCGCTGGCGAGACGTTCGTCTGGGAAGTCGTTCCACGAGAGCCCCGCGGAAGCCGGCTCACCCTCAGCGTGACGCTCGACGGCGAGGTGCCCGCGCCGGTGGACGAGGCCGCGTGGCAAGCGCGCCAGCGCGACCTGGAGTCGCAACTGGACGCGCTCGACGCGGATCTTGCCGCCCAACTCTCCGGCTCTCTCAGGGAGTGAACGTCGGCTTGTCCTTCCCGGCGTTCTTCACGTGGACGTCGAACCAGGCGAACCACCGGGCCCACTGGTCGAGGTCGCTCTGGTAGGTGGCCACGCTGTGGTCCTCGTAGGGGTACATGTACAGCGCCGCCGTCTTCCCGAGGCCCTGCAGCGCCTGCATCATGCGCACCGAGCTCAGCGGTGCCGTGCCCTGGTTCTGGTCCTCGCTGTTGTGGTACATCAGCAGCGCGCCGGAGATCTTGTCGGCCCTGAGGAACGGCGACATGTCCAGGTACGTGTCCTGCGCCTGGTAGAAGTTGCGGCGCTCGCTCTGGAAGCCGAACGGCGTGAGCGTCCGGTTGTACATGCCGTCGCCGGCGATGCCGGCCTTGAAGTACGGCACGAGGGTCATCGCGTTGACGACGCTGAACGCGCCGTAGCTGTGCCCGCCGATGCCCATGCGGTCGCGGTCCACGATCCCGGAGTCGACGACGGCATCGAGGATGGCGTCGAGGTTCTCCTTGAGGTCCTGCGTGTAGTTGTCGTTCATGCGGCCGCTGTCGCCGAAGATCGGCACGTCGGGCTCGATGAACGCGTAGCCCTGTGAGACCCAGAGCTCGGTGGCCGAGGCTGGGCGCAGCGCCGGCACGGCCGGGAATGTGTTGATGTTGGTCGAGTACTTCGACCGCTCGTACGCCTGCACGGTCGCGTACTCGCGCGGATAGAACCAGATGATGCCGGGCAACCGCGTGCCGGCGCGCCAGTCGCGCGGCAGCGTGAGCTCCACCCAGATCTTGGTGCCGTCGCGCGGGCGCGTGACCTGGATGCGACGGCGCTGTGCGCCGGTGACCTCGGGCCCGACGTCCACGGCATTCGTCAGCTTGGTGGTCGTGCCGGACGCGACCGTGCGCAGGTACGCGTCCTCGATCACCGTCGGCGACTGGCGCGTGAAGATGAACTGCGAGTAGTCGTCGTCGAGCGACGCGACGAACTGCTCGTACGAGTCGGCCGCGGCGTCGAACACGCGCGTGCGCGCGCCGGTCTCGATGTCGAGCCGGTCGGCCCATGGGCGCGGTCCGCGCGCATGCCAATCGGCGCCATACTGCCTCGTGCCGGACACGACCACGCTCTTGCGATCGCTGCCGAGCACGACGAACTGCTGGCCGTTGGGGCCGCGCTTCATCGCCAGCGCGCCGCCGGTGCCGAGCGTGTCGGCCGCAACGTTGCCGCCCCCGAAGCCGCCGCCTCCACCGCCGAAGCCACCCGCGCCGGGCAGCGTGACGCCGCGGCCGAGTGCGTACTTCTTCGACTTGTCCGCCACGCGGACCGCGGCGACCGAGCCGCTGTCATTCACGAACATCGTCGAGCCGTCAGCGCTCCATGCGACGTTGGTGAGCTGCGCGCCGCCTTCGTAGATGAGGTGCACGTCGGTGGGGCCGAACGGCGGCAGCCAGTTCATGTACCGCACGCTGGTCGCCTGCGGGCGCGATGAAGCGACGCCTGTCGCGCCGCCTGTGCCACGCGCCGCGCGACCGTTCCCGGCCGCGCGCTCGGGTGCCGGCGCGAACACCGACTGCAGGTAGACCAGCCCCGGCCCGACCGGATTCCACTGGATGTTCCGCCGTGAGGTATCGGCAGCGGCGTTGGCGTTGGCGGCGGCAGGACCGACGCCACCGCGGCCCGCTTCGCGCAACGGCGTGTGGTCGAGCGTCGCGATCACCTTGCCGGCAGCGTCCCAGAGTTCCTGCACCGAGCCGAACGCCGACACCGGCACGATGTACGAGAACGGCTCCGTCATCTTCGTCACGCGGAACCAGCGGCCGTCCGCGGACGCGTTCACGCTGCGGATCATCGCCGGCGCGCCGATCTTGCGCACGGCGCGGCTGCGCACGTCGATCACCGCCAGCTGGCCGGTGGTGTGATGCTTGAGCAGCGCCTTGTCGTGCGGATCCTCGAGCAGGCTCGCGTGCACCGGCTGGGGTACGGCGCGACCTTCCGTGAGGCGCACCTGCGGGCCATCCTCGATGCCGTTCGGGCCATGCGTCGGCGCTGCGCCGCGACCGTCCGGCACCAGCACCGTGATGATGCTGCGGCCGTCAGCCGTGAAGTCGAGCGAGGTCACCAATGTCGCCAGCACCGGCGTGCGGCTCAGCTGCGTCGAGCGGCCGCTCGCGACATCCACGACGTACACGTACGAGGCGTCGTCGAAGTTGGCGAGGTATGCGATCTGCGTGCCCGACGGCGACCACGTCTGCGCCGAGATCGACGCGCCGGCCGGCGTCTGGAGCGTCTTCGCCGCTCCCGTGCGTGGATTCACCAGCAGCAAGCCCGTCGTCGTGCTGGTCGTGACCGAGCGCGCACGGTTGGCTCGCGTGTCCACCTGCAATCCGCCGAGGTAGATGTGCGGCTTGCCATAGGTGGCGACATCACCACGGTCTTTGCCCGTGGTGCGAAGGAACCAGGAGCGGTCCGCGTTCGCGTCGGTGAACGAGATGTCCGTGCGGGGCGTGAGGATCATGCGCTCGACGTTCGCCGGCGGCATGACGTAGCGCTCGGTGCGCAGGATCTCCTGCGGGTCCCAGGCTTTCTCGGCGGCCGCGCCGGCATTCGTCGCAGCCGCCGACGAGGCGGCGTTCTGGGCGAATGCCGGCACCGTCAAGACAGCGGCCGCGGCAAGGTTCATGAAGAGCGGGGTCATTTCGCGGCGGCCGGCAAGGGCGGCGCGGGCCACTGAGAACGGGCGGAAACGCATCTCGGAGCACTCCGGGGCGAGGCGGCAGCATGGCCGGCTCGGCATGTTGGGGGACGAGAGATTCTACGCATCCCCGCACTCTTTCGCTGCCGGGCCTGCCGAGCGTATCGTGTAGCATCCGGCCGACCCCCCATGGAGGCGACGTGCCGGTGACTGCGAGACTGTCCAGGGCATTCTATGACCGGCTCGGCGACGAAGTCGCGAATGAGCTGGTGGGATGGTTCAACGACGTGGACGCGAGCTACCGGGGTGACCTGAGGGAGCTGAACGAGCTCAACTTCGCGCGGGCGGATGCGACGTTCGCCCAGCGCCTGGCGCAGTCGGAGACGCGGATGATCGAGCGCATGGCGCGCGTCGAGAGCCGGCTGCTCGAGCGGATGGCGCAACTCGAGGTCCGCATGAGTGAGCGGATGGCGGCGCTTGAGGAGCGCGTGAACGAGCGCATGGCGGCGCTCGAAGAGCGCCTGAACGAGCGCATGGCGGCGCTCGAAGAGCGCCTGAACGAGCGCATGGCGGCGCTCGAAGAGCGCCTGAACGAGCACATGGCGGCGCTCGAAGACCGCATGACAGCTCTCGAAGTCCGGATTCAGGCGCTCGAAACTCGCATGGATGCGCAGTTGCAGTCGCTCGAGTCGCGCCTCGAGGCACGCATCCAGAAAGGGGTCGGCCGGCTCTACCGCTGGATGTTCGTCGCCTGGTCCACCTTGATGCTCGCGCTGATCGCCATCTTGCAGCGGGTCTGACCGACGCTCATCCGCGCGGCCGTAGGAACGCCCGCACCGGCGCCGCGTCCAGCGCACCCACCTTGAGCGGCAGCGCCACGAGTTCCCAGCGGCCCGGAGTGATGCCGCGCAGGTCGAGGTTCTCGAGCACGTGCGCGCCACCGTCGAACAGCGCATGATGCACCTCGAGCGCCTTGCTCTCGCGGTCGTCGACGCTCGGGCAATCGACGCCGAACAGCCTGAGCCCCGCTCGGGCGATGGTCCGGGCCGCCTGTGGATCGAGCGCGGGCCATGACGGCGGGAACTCCCCATGCGCCACGGTGCGCCCGGTGTGCACGAGCAGTCGCGTCGTCTCCACCCCATAGCCCGCGTGGCGGAGATCCTCGAGCGTGATCGCGCCACGCACATGCGACAGGTCCACCACCAGCGCCTCGCCGAGGAACGGCTCGATCGGCAGCCGGTCAGCGCCCTCTCCCGCGGCGGACACGTGCAGCGGCGCGTCCGCGTGCGTGCCCACGTGCGGGCTGAGGGTCCACTTCGAGACGTTGACGCTTGCGCCATCGGCGAGCGACCACGACCAGCCGCAGGTGAACGGCGTATCGCCCGGCCACTCCGGTGTGCCGTGGTCGAACGGGATGGAGATGTCGATCACGCGCGCCCGTAGAGCTTCGACCGCACCGCCCAGAGCTCGGGGAAGAAGCGCTGATTCACGCCCTTGGCCAGGTACCGCGCGCCCAGCGTGCCTCCCGTGCCGCCCGTGTCCGGCCCGATGATGCGCTCCACGAGCTGCACGTGCAGGAAGCGCCAGCGCGCGAAGCCTTGCTCGTACTCGATCAGCGATTCGGCCAGCATGAGCAGCAGGCCGTGGCGCGGGTCGGTGTAGATGTCCACCACCGACACGTCGTGCTTCGCGAGAAGCCCGAGGAAGAGTTCCTGCAGCGTCGGCCGGGAGACGGCGCGTTCGACGGCGGCGGGCAGCGGGCCGTGCTCGCGCAGCGTCGCCATGAAGTGCGGGTCGCGCAGGCCGCTCGTCGCCTCGACCGCGCGGTACTGCGCGCTCTGCGAGCCGCTCGATGAGCCCAGGTATCCGCGGAACTGCGCGAAGCGTTGTGGCGGGAGCGTGTCCAGGGCCGAGAGTTGCTGCGAGACGATCCCCACCAGCCCGTTAACCCGCTTCATCGTCGAGAGCGCGCCCTGCGCGTCGCCCTCGCCCAGCCGCTCGATCAGCGAGTCCAGCTCATGCAGCAGCACCTTGAACCAGAGCTCGCTGGACTGGTGCACGACGATGAACAGCAGCTCGTCCGGATGCTCAGGCTCGCTGCGCGGCACCTGCAGCGAGAGCAACTCGTCGAGCCGCAGGTAGGTCGGGTAGGAGACTTCGCGCGTGTCAGTGCTCAAAAGGTCGATACCTCGAGCGCGAGAAGGTCGTCCGCGCGCATCGTCTCGAAGGTGAGGAAGGGTTCGCCGTACCGGCAGCGGATCAGCGTGCCGTAATGCGCCGCCTGGTGCCGCACGATGTCATACAGCGGCTCGCCATTGGGCTGGACCTCGCCCGCCCACGTCGCGCCGTCGAACTGCGAGCCATAGCACTTGATGGCCGCGAGCTTCGTCTCGAACTCGTCCGAGATGTCCATCACGAAGGTGGGCTTCTCGTGATCCTCTCGGTACGCGACCGCGTGGAGGACCTTGAACGGGCGGTGCGGCGGCGAGTCGGTATCGAGCTTGGTTAGCCCCGCGAGGAAGCAGGCATCGCGGATCAACTGGCTGGCGACGCGGTGGTCGGGGTGCCGACCCTTGGGCGCGGGCGCTATCACCACGCGCGGCTTGTGCTCGCGGATCCGCAGCGCGAGCAGGCGGCGCGTCTCCGGCGTGTTCTCGATGCCGGCGTCCGGCAACCCGAGGTTGACTCGCATGGACGCGCCCAGCACCTCGGCGGCCGCGGATGCTTCGCTGGCCCGGATCTCGGCCGACCCGCGCGTGCCCATCTCGCCCTGCGTGAGGTCGATGATGCCGGTGCGATGGCCCAGCCGCGCGTGCTTCACGAGCGCGCCTCCGCAGGTCAATTCGACGTCGTCTCGGTGGGCGGCGATGGCAAGGACATCGATCGGGAGGCTCATGCGTGCAATCTGCGGCGCGGGCTTGCCGTGCGCGAGCGTGTTGGCGAGGATGCCTCATGGACGAGCGTCCGCCGGCTTCTGCGCCACCTCCGATCCCGCCAGTGACCACCCGGCGGCTCGTGCTGCGCGCCTTCATTCCGGACGATGCGGCGCGGGTGGAAGCGATCATCAACGATGACGCGATCGCCGCCGGCACCCTTACCATCCCGTTTCCGTATCCCGCGGGCGCGGCGCTGCCGTGGATCGAAGGCCACGCTGCCTCATGGGCCGCGGGCAAGAGCATCACCTGGGCCGTCACCCGGCGGCCGGACGATGTGGTGATCGGCGCGCTCTCGCTGCGGCTCATCCCGGCGCACCATCGCGGCGAGCTTGGCTACTGGATTGCGCGCAGCGAGTGGGGGCGAGGGTACGCGACGGAGGCTCTCCGCGGCGCGATCGCCTTCGCGTTCGACGAACTGCAGTTGCATCGCGTTGACGCCCACCACTTCATCGAGAACCCCGCCTCGGGGCGCGTGATGCTCAAGGCGGGCATGACGCACGAGGGACGCCGGCGCGGGGCTGTCTTCCGCGCCGGCGTCCCTCGCGACCTGGAGGAGTATGCGATCCTCCGGACTGACCCGCGACCTTCCGACTGAGTCCTGTTCGCGGGTCGCTCGTCGTCAGCGGCTGGACGAGTTGGGCGGACGGCGGCCAGCGCCCGGCGCCGGCATCTCGGCGAGGTTCTTGTCGAACGTCGTCTGCTGGTCCGCCGTCAGCACCGCGCGGATGTCGGCGTTGGTCTTCCGGCGGGCGTCCATCATCTTCGCGCGCGTCGTGGAGTCCTGCATGCCGCCCTGCTGCATCATCGCCATGTTCTCGGTGCGGGCGGCCGCCTGGATCGAGTCGATCTTGACCTTCTGCGCCGGCGACAGCGTGATTCCCTTGAACAGCATCTCGTTCTGCCGGGCCTGACGCTGCTCCTGGCTCATCCCCTGACCCTGGCCGCCCTGCGCCGCAGCCGTCGACGCCACCAGCACCAGCGCTGCCGCACACACGAAACGAATGACCTGCATACTGCCTCCGAATGTTGACTGTCGCCGCCGGCGGTTGCCGGCGCGCTGAGATAGACGCATCGACCTCCGGCTTCGTTAGCAAAGTGCGGGGTGCCTGAACGTGAAGCGGGCCGCCGGCGATGGATCGCCGGCGGCCCGCTCTCGACATCCTAAGGTCAGCGGCCGCCGTGTCGCGTGCCGCCCGACGGTGCCCCGCGCCCGGCACCGCGCGTGCTGCCGGAGCCGTTGCCGTTGCCCGTACCAGCGCCGTTGCCGTTGCGGCCGGAAGCACCGCCGCCGCTGCCACCGCGGCCGGAAGCGCCAGCGCCGCTGCCGCCCGTCCCGCGCACATGCTGCTCGCGCCGCTCGAGCTTCGCCTTCGCCCGCGCGCGGTCCTCGGCCTTCTTCGCCCGGATCGCCGCAATGCGCTCGGCCAGCGGGATCTCCAGCTTCTCCGCCGAACGCTTGTGATAGTCGAAACCCTCGACCGTGCGACGGGTCAGCTTGTGGCCGATCGACTTCTCGATCGCGCGCAGGTCCGCTTCCTCGTCCGGCGCGACGAACGTGAACGCCTCACCCTCGGCGTCGGCGCGCGCCGTGCGGCCCACGCGGTGGATGTAGTCCTCCGCCACGTGCGGCACGTCGAAGTTGACGACATGCTCGAGCGCCTCGACGTCGATGCCGCGGGCGACGATGTCCGTGGCCACCAGCACACGCACCTTGCCGTTCTTGAAGTCGGCGAGGGCCTCGGTGCGCTGGTTCTGGCTGCGGTTGCCGTGGATCTTCGCGTTCGGGATGCCGGCGCGCGTGAGCACGTCGGCGAGCCGGTTGGCGCGGTGCTTCGTGCGCGTGAAGCAGATCACGTTGCCGATGGTGTCGGACCTGAGCAACGCGATGAACAGGTCGGCCTTGAGCGAGCCGTCCACCGGGAACACGGCCTGCACGATCTTCGTGGCCGGCTTCGACACGCGCTCGGTGTTGATGCGCACCGGGTCCACCAGCATCGAGCGCGAGAGCTCGACGATCGGCGGCGGCATGGTCGCGCTGAAGAAGAGCGTCTGGCGCTGCTTCGGCACGTGCTGCAGCACCTTCCGGATGGCCGGCAGGAAGCCCATGTCGAGCATGCGGTCGGCCTCGTCGAGCACCAGCACCTCGAGCTTGCTGAAGTCGACGTACTTCTCCGGCTGGCTGAGGTGGTCGAGCAGGCGCCCCGGCGTGGCGATGATGATGTCCACCTGCTTGCGGAAGGCGGCCACCTGCGGCCCCATGCCGACGCCGCCGAAGACGGACGCGCCGGTGATGCGGCTGTGCTTCGCCATGGCCTCGAGGTCGGCATGCACCTGGGCGGCGAGTTCGCGCGTGGGCGCGAGCACCAGTGCCCGCGTGGCCCGCTTGGGGTTCGCGATGAAGCGGTTGAGGATCGGCAGGAGGAAGCCGGCGGTCTTGCCGCTGCCCGTCATCGCGCACGCAAGGAGGTCCTTGCCGGCGAGAGCGTGCGGGATGGCGTCCTTCTGGATCGGTGTGGGCTGGGTCCAGCCAAGGTCCTGGATGGCGCGCTGAAGCGCGGGGTCCAGGCCCAGTGTTTCGAAGGTCATGCGGTCGGGAAAAGGAAAACGCGCTTTGGGGGCGCGTTGACTAAAGCTAGCGGGTCGAGGGCCTCGAATGCACCCCGCGCCCCGCTCCTATTCGTGACGCAGCGCCTCGATCGGGTCGAGGCGCGCCGCGCGCTGGGCCGGCAGCACGCCGAACACCAGCCCGATGAGCACCGACACCACCACGGCCACGACCGTCAAACCCACCGGCGGCGCCGCCGTGATGCCAAGCAGCTGCGTCACCAGTTGGCCCGCGCCGAGGCCGATCCCGATCCCGATCAGCCCGCCGACTCCCGTCAGCGTCGCCGCCTCGATCAGGAACTGCACGAGGATGTCACCACGTGACGCGCCGAGCGCCTTGCGCACGCCGATCTCGCGCGTGCGGTCGGTCACGGACACCATCATGATCGCCATCACCCCGATGCCGCCGACCATCAGCGCCACCGACGCCAGCACCATCATCACGATGAAGAACACGCCGGTGAGCTGGTTGAAGATGTCGAGGATCTGCTCCGAGGTCATGAGGTCGAAGTCGTTGCGCTCGGCCGGCCGCAGCCCGCGCATCTCGCGCAGCGCGACGGTCACGGCTTCCTGCGCCGCCGCCACCGTCACGCCCGTGCGCGGCTTCACCGGGATCCAGAGCGCGTTCGTGCGGTCTATCCGGAACTGTGCGTCGAGCAGGCGGAACGGCACGACCGCGCCCGTCTCGGAGCCCGGCGGCGCGAAGATGTTCTCCGGCGGCACGTAGAGGCCTATCACCTCCATCGGGCGGCCGCCCACGAGCACGGTCTGGCCGAGCACTCGCTCGCGGCCGAAGATGCGGCGCGCCAGCGTCTCCTGCAGCACGACGACGTTGTCGCCTCCCGCGAGCTCTCCACGCGTGAACCATCGACCCTCCGACAGCTCGCCGCCCTGCACTTCGATGAAACCGTCGTCGGCGCCGAAGAGCGCGGCGGGCTGCGTGCGTTCGCCGCGCCAGGTGACTCGCGCCACCGTCTGGCCCCAGAGCGACGCGTAGCGGATCTCCGGCAGTTGCCTGATCCGCTCGGCTTCGGCCGCCGTGAGATCGGGCCGGCTGCGCACCCATGCCGGCGGGTTCTCCGGGTCGATCGGCGTGCTCGAGTAGACCTTCACCACGTAGAACGTCGTCGGCCCGGCGATCTCGACCGTGCGGATGATCTGGGCGCGCAAGCCTTCCACCAGCGAACCCATCGTCATCACCGTCGCGACGCCGATCACCACGCCGAGGATGGTGAGCGCCGAGCGCAGCTTGGCCGCGCGCAGCGTGTCCATCGCGATGCCGATGTTCTCCTTGTACTGGTCGATGGCGCGGAATCGCATGGCTCGCTACTCCACCCGCATCGCCGCTATCGGGTCGAGGCGCGCCGCCCGCCTCGCCGGATACACGCCGAACAGCACGCCCACGCCGGCGCCGAGCGCGAGCGCCACCAGCACCGACCACATGCTGATCCGCGCGGGCAGGGGAGAGAACACGGAGATCAGGAACGCGAAGCCCCAGCCCGAGAGCACGCCGAGGATGCCGCCCATGGCCGAGAGCCCGACGGTCTCCGCAAGGAACTGCCGCTCGATGTCGCGCGAGCGCGCGCCCACCGCCTTGCGGATGCCGATCTCGCGCGTGCGCTCGTTCACCGCCATCAGCATGATGTTCATGATGTCGATGCCGCCGACGACGATGCCGATGGCGACCACGGCCGGCACGACGGCAAAGAGCACGCGCGTGAGGTTCTTCCAGAATGAGACAAGCGCGTCCGCGGTCTCGACGGAGAAATCGTTCTCCTCGGTCGGCCGCAGTCCGTGCGCGATCCGCATCGCCTCCTCGGCGCGCGCCATCGCGCCCTCGACCTCCGCCGCCTCACGCATCTTCACCGATATCGTGGTCGTGAGCCGACGGCCGTAGCGCATCTCGAAGCGGGGGATCGGCACCAGCGCGAAGGCGTCGAACGACTGCCCGAGCACGCGTCCCTTGGGCTCCATCACGCCGACCACCTCGAACCGCTCGCCGGAGAGCCGGATCTCCTCGCCCACCGGGTTCACCGACTCGAACAGCTTGTCCGCGACCTCGGCGCCGAGCACCGCCACCGGCATGCGCTGCTCGATGTCGACCGGCGTGAGCGCCCGCCCGCGGGCCACGCGATAGTCCTGGACGTCCTGGTACTCGGGGCTGATGCCGAACACGGCCACGCCGCCGACAGAACGGCCGCGCCAGATCACGTCGGAAGTCGGTGTGGGCCAGCCCGACTGGATCGAGACCGCCGCCGCATCGGGGATCGCCGCGCGCACGGCCTCGGCGTCGCGCACGGTGATGCGCGGGCGGCGGGCCACGCGCGCCCACTCCTCGTCGTCGAAGAAGCCGATCTGGATCGGCGTGCGGCGCACCTGGAAGGCATTCGCGCCGACCACCGCGCCGGCGATGTTCTCGCGCACGTACGCGTTCATCCCCTGGATGATCGCCACCACGGCCACGAGGAAGGCGACGGACACGAGGATGCCGAGCAGGGTGAAGAAGCTCCGCAGCGGGTTCCCGCGGATCTGTGCGAATGCGACGCCGAGGACGTCGGAGAAGCGCACGGTGGCCGGAGCTACTCGTGCCGCAGCGCTTCCACGGGATCCATCTTCGATGCACGCGTCGCCGGGAGCATGCCGAACACGACGCCCGTGAGCGCCGCCGCGAGCAGCGACATGACCACGGCGTCAGCGGGCACGCTCGCCGGTATGGACGTGTTCGCGCGCACCACCCAGGCCAGCAGCCCGCCCAGCACGAGGCCGATCAGCGCGCCGATGCTCGTCAGCGTCGCCGCCTCGACGAGGAACTGCCAGAGGATCGTCGCCCGCGTCGCGCCGAGCGCCTTCCGCACGCCGATCTCGCGCGTGCGCTCCGTCACCGAGATCATCATGATCGCGACCACGCCGACGCCGCCGACCATCAGGCCGACCGCCGAGAGGCCGATGCCCACCATGAAGATCGCGCCGAAGAGCTGGTTGAAGGTCTCCATCATCTTGTCCTGCCCGACGAGGAAGAACGAGTTCGGCTGGCTCGGCCGCAGGCCGCGCATGCCGCGCAGGGTGGCGGTGACGGCGTCCATCGCGTCGTCGCGGGAGACGCCGGCGTGCGGCCGCACCATCAGCATCATGCTGCGGCGCCAGACGCCGAGGCGGCGGTAGGCCGTCATCATCGGCAGCACCATGCGCGGCGTGTCCGGGCCGCGGCCGTCGAGCGTCTTGAGGAAGCCGGCCTTGGTGTGGAACACGCCGATGACGGTGAAGCGCCGCCCATCCAGCGCGATCTCCTTGCCGATCGGGTCGGAGTCGCCGAACAGTTCATCGGCGAGCTTCTTGTTGACGAGCGTGACGAGCGCGGCCGCGTCGTGCTCGGCCGCCGTGAACGTGCGCCCCGGCTCGACGTCCGCCTGGTCGGTCTGGATCCATTCCGTGCTCTGCGCGTCGTACCCGACGTTCTTCACTTGCTGGTCCCGGTAGGTCACGGTCCCGCTGCCGAAGAGCCACGCCATCGCGTTCTCCACCTCCGGCAGTTGCTGGATGGCGCGCCATTCCGCGAGTGATACCCCGGGATACCGCCGTTCGGGGCACTCCTCGACGGACGGATCGCAGCTGTTGAAGCCGGGATTGCGGCGTCGCACCTGGAACGTCTCGGTGCCGAACTCGTCCATGTCCTTCTGGAACGACATCTTGATGCCGTGCACCGTCGCGCCCATCGCTACGACGACGAACACGCCGACGGCGACGCCGGAGATCGTCAGCGCCGCGCGCACCTTGTTGGCGCGCAGCGAGTCGAGCGCGATCATCACGCCCTCGAGGCTCATCAGGATGCGGTCCCAGAGGCGCACGGGCTACTCCTGCCGGAGGGCGGCGATGGGGTCGAGCCGCGAGGCGCGACTTGCCGGGTAGAGGCCGGCGGTGATGCCGACGCCTGCGCCGAGCAACAGCGCGGCGACGAGTGACCACGGGGCGACGCTGGCGGGCAGGGGAGTCAGCGCCGCGATCAGCTTCGCGAGCGCGATGCCGAGCCCGGCGCCGATGGCGGCGCCGATCACCGAGAGCGTGGCCGCCTCGACGAGGAACTGGGCGATGATGTCCTTGCGGCGCGCCCCGAGCGCCTTCCGCACGCCGATCTCGCGCGTGCGCTCGGCGACCGCCACCAGCATGATGTTCATGATCACGAGCGCGCCGACGATGAGGCCGATGGCGGGCAACGCCGTGCCGAAGAGCATCATCTTGCTCTTGATGCCGTCGAAGAAGCTGAGCGCGGCGTCGGAGGTCTCGAGCGCGAAATCGTCGGCCTGGCCGGGACCGAGCCGGCGGAAGCCGCGCAGGGTCTCGCGCACCTGCTCCATGCCGTCCATCAGCACGTCGCGGTTGGGTCCCTGGACGGTCACGTATCCGATGTCGCCGCGCGGCCGGATGGCGCGCATCAGCGGCGAGGTGTGCGGCGCGATGGCCATGCGGTCGAGCGAGAAGCCGAACACCGAGCCCTGCGGCTCGATCACGCCGATGACCTGGTAGGGCTGGCCGGCGATCCGCAGTTCGCGGCCGACGGGGTCCAGCCCCTTGAAGTAGTGGCTCGCGACCTCCTCCCCGATGACGACCACGCGCGCGCCGCTGACGACCTCCTGCGGCGCGAACGCGCGTCCCTGGGCGATGCCGAACTTCTTGATGTCGAAGTAGCTCGCCTCGGTGGCGATCGCGTGCACCTGCCGCGGCCGCACGCCCGGCACCGCCGCGAGCATGAAGTTCTCGGCGACGATGGCGGTGCGGAATTGCGGGCCGAGCGCTCCCCGGACGAGATCCGCCTCGGTGCGGTACAGGCGCGGCCGGCGCAGGTACTCCCGCCACTGGTCGTCGTCCTCGTCCGGCGTGAAGTTCGGGAAGCGCCGCACGTCGAACGTGTTCACGCCGATGATCTTGGCGGCGAAGTCGTTCTCGACGTAGTCGCTCATCCCCTCGACGATCGAGACGACGGCGATCAGGAACATCACGCCGATCATGACGCCGACCAGCGTGAAGAAGCTCTTCAGCTTCTGCACGCGGATCGTCTGCAGCGCCAGGCGCACCGCCTCGAGGAATGACACGTTATTCGTGGCGCAGCGCTTCGACGGGATCGAGCCGCGCCGCGCGCGCAGCCGGGATCATGCCGAACAGGATGCCGGTGAACGCGCTCGCCAGCAGCGCGGCGAGCACGGCGCCCGGCGGCACCGACGCGTCGATCGGCGTCGCCGAGCGGAGGGCGAACGCCACCAGCCAGCCGGCGATGAGGCCGGCCAGCGCACCGATGCCGGTGAGCGTCACCGCCTCGATCAGGAACTGCCAGAGGATCGTCAGCCGCGTCGCGCCGAGCGCCTTGCGCACGCCGATCTCCCGCGTGCGCTCGGTGACCGAGATCATCATGATCGCGATCACGCCGACGCCGCCGACGATCAGCCCGACGGCCGACAGCGCGATCATGACGAGGAAGAACATGCCGAAGATCTTGTCGTACGTCTCGAACAGCTTCTCCTGCGTGATCAGCGCGAAGTTCGACTCTTCGCCCGGGCGCAGGCCTCGCATGCCGCGCAGCGTCGCCGTGACGTCGTCCATCATGACGTCCTGCGCCACCTCGAGGCGCGGCTTGACCACGAGCCCCATGTCGCCGCGACGCACGTTGAGCGCCCGCTGCAGCGTCGTGATCGGCATGACGCCCTTGGCGCGGTTGCCGCCCGAGAGGAAGCTGGCGTTGTCCTTGTAGACGCCGATGACGAGGAATTGGACCTTGTTGATGGTGATCGTCTTGAAGAGCGGGTCGGACTCGCCGAACAGCCGCTCGGCGCCGATGGTGTTGAGCACGACGACGCGCGCCGCGCTGCGCACCTCCTGGTCGGTGAACACCCGGCCGCCGGGCTGCATCTCCGGCGCCCCGAACATCGCCCAGTTGGCCGTGTACGCCTCGATCGGCGCGGAGGCGAGCTCCTTGTCCTTGTACTTGAAGGCGCCGCTCCACTGCATCTGCGCGCCGATCGCGGCCGCGGTCGGCAGGCGCTGGAGGGCCTCGATCTCGCTCCAGGTGATCGGCGGGTTGCGGAGCCACTTGCAGGTCTCGCCGGATCCGTCGCAGGCCTCGAACGTGATCGGGTAGCGCGACACGAAGAACGTCGTCGGGCCGGTGGCCTCGAAGTCGCGCGCCACGCTGGTGTTGATGCCGTGGATGGCGGCCGAGATAACGACGACGACGAACACGCCGACGGCGACGCCGAGGATCGTGAGGCCCGCGCGCACGCGGTTGCCCTTGATCGACTCGATGGCGATGCGCACGCCTTCGGTGATGGCGTAGAGGCGGGTCGAGAGGCTCATCGCATCACTCCTGGCGCAACGCGGTGATGGGGTCGAGCAGGGAGGCGCGGCTGGCCGGATAGACGCCCGACACGATGCCCACCCCGGCGCCGACGACGACGCCGACGATGATCGACCACGGTGCCACGGTCGCCGGCAGCGGCGAGACCGCCGCGATCAGCTGCGAGAGGCCGAGGCCCAGGGCGATGCCGAGGAGGGCGCCGACGGTCGAGAGCGTCGCCGACTCCACGAGGAACTGCGCCATGATGTCCCGCCGCTTGGCGCCGAGCGCCTTGCGGATGCCGATCTCGCGGGTGCGCTCGGCCACCGCCACCAGCATGATGTTCATGATGACGATGGAGCCGACGACGAGTCCGATGGCCGGCAGGGCGATGCCCGCCAGCACGAGGTAGCCCTTGAGCTTGTTCCAGAACTCCAGCGCGCTCTCGGAGGTCTCGAGCGTGAAGTCGTCCTTGACCCCCGGGCGCAGCTTGTGCCGCGTGCGCATCACGCCGCGCACGAGTTCCGACGCCTCGGTCAGCACGTCCTGGTTCTCGCCCTGGATCAGCACCGCGTCGATGATGTTCGGCTCGGTGTTGAGCAGCCGCCGCACCGGCGAGCGCCAGGGCGCGACGAGGAAGTTGTCGAACGAGATGCCCAGCGCGCTGCCCTGCGACTCGACGATGCCGATGACGCGATACGGCTGGCCGCCCATCTTGAGCTCGCGGCCGATGGCGTCGACGCCGGGGAAGGCGCGCTCCGCCACGTCGGGGCCGATGATGACGACGTTCTCGCCGTAGTCGAGCTCTTGGCGGGTGAACGGGCGCCCCTCGGCGATCGCCCAGTTCTTGATCTCCATGAACTGGCCGTCCACGCCGTAACCCTGCATGGAGCGCGGGCGCGAGTAGGCGGTGGTGACCGAGACGTTGCCCGACGAGGTGACCGCCCACTTGGTGCCTTCGGGCAGGACCTCGACGACCGGCGCGACGTCGTCGATGTAGAGGCGGCGGCGACGCCGCCATTCCTCCCATTCCGCCGCGTCCACGTCGCCGATGTTGATGTTGGGCCGGTGGCGGAGCTCGACGGTGTTGATCGAGATGATCTTGCCGACGAGGTCGTTCTCCATGTAGGCGCCCATCCCCTCGACGATCGACACGACGGTGATGAGGAACATCACGCCGATGCAGACGCCGAGGAGGGTGAAGAAGCTCTTGAGCTTCTGGACCCGGATGGTGGAGAGCGCGAGCCGTACGGCTTCGAAGATTGGCATCGTATGGTTGGAGCGAAGCCGGTCGCGCGGGAGGACGGGGCGGGGCGCGGCGCCTGGCCGCGCCCCAGCCCCCCGCCTCAGAGCGTGAGGCCGAGCTTCTCGGTGAACTGCTCGCGCCGCTCGTCGCTGTGGATTGTGCCGTCGCGAAGGACGACCACGCGGCGGGCGTGGGCGGCGATGTCTGGTTCGTGCGTGACCATGATGACCGTCTGGCCGGTGCTCGCGAGGTTCTCGAACACCCTCATGATCTCATCCGACGTCTGCGAGTCGAGGTTGCCCGTCGGCTCGTCGGCGAGGAGGATGGAGGGCCGGTTGACGAGCGCGCGCGCGATGGCGACGCGCTGGCGCTGGCCGCCGGAGAGCTCGTTCGGCCGGTGATGCACGCGCTGGCCGAGCTGCACCTTCTCGAGCGCCTCCATCGCGCGCTCCCGGCGCTCACCCGCCGGCACGCCGGCGTACACGAGCGGCAGCTCCACGTTGTGCAGCGCCGTCGCGCGCGGGAGCAGGTTGAACGTCTGGAAGACGAACCCGATCTCCTTGTTCCGGATGCGGGCCAGCTGATCGTCGCTCATCGACGAGACGAGGGTGCCGTTGAGCCAGTACTCGCCGGCGTTGGGCGTGTCGAGGCACCCGATCAGGTTCATCAGCGTCGACTTGCCCGATCCCGAGGGACCCATGATGGCGCAGTACTCGCCGCGCTCGATGTTGATCGAGAGACCGCGCAGCGCGTGAATCTCCTCGTCGCCCATGACGTAGGTCTTCCAGAGATCGTGGGTAGTGATGAGTCCCATGGTGTAAGTCTCTCACATAGACGCGGATAGTGGC
>DATLLD010000131.1:0-3909 GCA_035538035.1 Gemmatimonadaceae bacterium
CATCCAGGAGGCGGTGATCACCGTCCCTCGCTCGCTTCTCGCAGAGACCATCAACCTGGTTGCCGTGCTGGTCCGCGATGGCGCCGGGCGCCGCCTTTCCGAACTCGCCCGCATCGAAGGGCTCGACCCGGCGACCGGCGATTACCGCCTCACGTCGCTCATCACCCCCGAAGGAGAAACCCGATGATCCAAGCTTTTCGGCACGGCGCGTGCCGCGCCATGCTCGGCGCCACTGCGCTCGCCTTTTCCCTCACTGTCTCGGTTCCCGCCTGGGCAGGAGGCTCGTCGATGCCGTGGGAAGCGCCGCTCCAATCCATCCTCGAAAGCATCGAGGGGCCGGTCGCGAAGATCGTCGCGGTGATCGTCATCATCGTGACCGGGCTCAGCCTCGCATTCGGCGACACCTCCGGCGGCTTCCGCCGTCTGGTGCAGATCGTGTTCGGCCTGTCGATCGCCTTCGCGGCCTCCAGCTTGTTCTTGTCCTTCTTCTCCTTCGGCGGGGGGGCGCTGGTCTGTTGGACGCGCTGGGGGTGGTGCCGGGCTTCTTCGCGCCGGTCCACCGTGCGCTCGCCGAGCCGATCCTGCTCGGCGGCGCGCCGCGGTCGCTCGCGATCGTCAACGGTACGCTCGCCGGGGCAATCGGCCTCGGCCTTAGGCTCTGGATCGCGGGCCTCGCCATCTGGGCGATCGGCCATGCGCTGTCGGTATGGGCGGCGCGGCGTGATCCCCAGTTCGTCGACGTCGCCCGGCGTCATCTCAAATATCCAGTCTGGATGCGGCCATGATGAACCTCGCTGAATATCGTTCGAAATCCGCCTGCCTCGCCGATTTTCTCCCGTGGGTCGCGCTGGTGGGCGAGGGCGTGGTGCTGAACAAGGACGGATCGCTGCAGCGCACGGCGCGCTTCCGCGGCCCCGATCTCGACAGCGCCACGCGAGCCGAACTGGTCGCGGTGACCTCACGCCTCAACAATACGCTGCGGCGCCTCGGCTCGGGCTGGGCGGTGTTCGTCGAGGCCCAGCGGTTGCCGGCGAGCGGCTATCCGCAGTCGGAGTTTCCCGATCCGGCGTCCGCGCTTGTCGACATGGAGCGGCAGGAGCAGTTCCGGGAGGAAGGGGCGCATTTCGAGAGCCGCTATTTCCTGACTCTTTTGTGGATGCCGCCGGCGGAGGATGCCTCGCGCGCGGAAGGGTGGCTTTATGAAGGGATGACGCGCTCGGGCGTGGACCCGCGCGAACATGTCGCGAGCTTCACCGACCGGACGAACCGCGTCCTCCATCTCGTCGAAGGCTTCATGCCCGAGGTCGAATGGCTCGATGACGGCGAGACGCTGACCTACCTCCATTCGACCGTCTCGACCAAGCGGCAGCGCGTCCGCGTGCCCGAGACGCCGGTCTATCTCGATGCGCTGCTCACCGACGAGCCGCTCGTCGGTGGGCTCGAGCCGCGCCTTGGGACGTCGCACCTGCGGACGCTGACGATTACCGGCTTCCCGTCGGCGACTTGGCCGGGGCTGCTCGACGAGCTCAACCGGCTCGCCTTCGCCTACCGCTGGTCGACGCGCGCGATCATGCTCGACAAGACCGATGCGACCAAGCTGCTGACGAAGATCCGGCGGCAATGGTTCGCGAAGCGCAAGTCGATCGCGGCGATCCTGAAGGAGGTGATGACCAACGAGCAGTCGGTGCTCATGGACAGCGACGCCTCGAACAAGGCCGCCGACGCCGATGTGGCGCTGCAGGAACTCGGCGCCGATCATGCGGGCATCGCTTATGTGACTGCTACTGTGACCGTGTGGGACGTCGATCCGGCGCTCGCGGCCGAGAAGCTTCGTCTCGTCGAGAAGGTCATCCAGGGTCGCGACTTCACCTGCACGATCGAGGGCATGAACGCGATCGAGGCCTGGCTCGGTGGGCTGCCCGGCCATGTCTATGCCAATGTCCGCCAGCCGCCGATTTCAACGCTCAATCTCGCCCACATGATCCCCCTATCCGCCGTGTGGGCGGGGGCGGAACGGGACGAGCATTTCGGTGATGCCCCCTTGCTGTACGGCAAGACCGAAGGCTCGACCCCGTTCCGCCTTTCCCTCCATGTCGGCGATGTCGGCCACTGCCTCGTCGTCGGCCCGACCGGTGCCGGCAAGTCGGTGCTGCTCGCCACCATGGCAATGCAGTTCCGCCGCTATCCGCGGGCGCAGATATTCGCCTTCGACTTTGGCGGCTCGATCCGCGCTGCTGCGCTCGCGATGGGCGGCGACTGGCAGGATCTCGGCGGTGCGCTGCACGACGCAGAAGGCGGGGTGGCGCTGCAGCCGCTCGCGCGGATCGACGAAGCGGCCGAGCGGAACTGGGCGGCGGAATGGCTCGCCGCGATCCTCGCGGGCGAGGGCGTGGAGATCGACCCGGCGGCGAAGGAGCACCTCTGGACGGCGCTGACGTCGCTCTCAACCGCGCCGGTCGGGGAGCGGACGCTCACCGGTCTGGCCGTGCTGCTCCAGTCGATCGAACTCAAGCAGGCATTGGCGCCCTATCTCGTCGGCGGTCCTTGGGGCCGGCTGCTCGATGCCGACGAGGAAAGGCTCGGCGACGCGTTCGTGCAGGTATTCGAGACCGAGGGACTCGTCGGCGCCTCGTCAGCGGGCGCTGTGCTCTCCTATCTCTTCCACCGCATCTCAGGGCGTCTCGACGGGTCCCCGACGCTGATCATCATCGACGAAGGCTGGCTCGTTCTCGACAGCCCGGCCTTCGCCGCGCAGCTCCGCGAATGGCTCAAGACGCTGCGCAAGAAAAACGCCAGCGTCGTCTTCGCGACGCAGAGCCTCGCCGATATCGAGACGTCGAGCATCGCGCCTGCGATCATCGAGAGCTGTCCCACCCGCATCTTCTTGCCGAACGAGCGTGCGCTCGAGCCGCAGATCGCCCGCATCTACGAACGGTTCGGGCTCAACGATCGGCAGATCGAGATATTGAGCCGGGCGACGCCGAAGCGCGATTATTATTGCCAGTCGCGCCGCGGCAACCGCCTCTTCGACCTGGGCCTCGGCGACATTGCACTCGCCTTCACGGCCGCCTCCTCGAAGACCGACCAGACCCGCATCGGCGAGCTCTTCGCCGCGCACGGCCGCGGCGGGTTCGCGGCCGCCTGGCTCTCCCACCGCAAGCTCGAATGGGCGGCCGAGCTGCTTCCCCCCACCGTCGCCCCCAACCAGGAGTACCCCCGATGAAGAAGAATATCGTTCGCGTTCTGGCTGCGGCGCTGCTCGCGTCCGCCGCCGGTCCGATGATCGCGGCGCCGGCGAGCGCGCAGGCCGGCGGTATCGTCCACGATCCGCGCAACTATTCGCAGAATATCCTGACTGCCGCGCGCACGCTCGAGCAGATCAACAACCAGATCAAGCAGCTCCAGAACCAGGCGACCTCGCTGCTCAACGAGGCGCGGAACCTCCAGAGCCTGCCGACGTCGACGCTCGGCGAACTGCAGGCGCAGATCGATCAGACCAAGCAGCTGCTGAGCGAGGCCGAAGGCATTGCCTATGACGTCGCCGGCATCCGCAAGGGCTTCGAGCAGCGCTACAAGGGCACCGCCTTTTCGGGCCCGACGTCGGCGCTCGTCGCCAACGCCGAAGCGCGCTGGAAGGACAGCGTCGGCGCCTTCGAGGACGCCATGAAGGTGCAGGCCGGCATCGTCTCGAACATGGGCGGGACGCGGACGTCGATCTCGACTGTCGTCGGCGCCAGCCAGTCGGCCACCGGCGCGCTGCAGGCCGCGCAGGCGGGCAATCAGCTGCTCGCGATCCAGTCGCAGCAGATCGCCGACCTTGCCGCCGTCATGACGGCGCAGGGGCGCGCCGAGATGCTCGATGCCGCGCGCGCGGCCGCTGCCGAAGCCGAAGGCCGCGAACGCTTCCGC
>DATLLD010000132.1:0-6217 GCA_035538035.1 Gemmatimonadaceae bacterium
CGCCGAGCACGTCGGCGTCGCGAACGCCCTGCCAAGCCTGGATGTGGAAGCGGGTGTTGAAACCGGAACCGATGAAGCCGACGCCTAATGTCATGGGAGCAGGTAGCAGGTGGGCAGGTGAGGGGTGTGGTGCTGGATGCGAGGCGCGGGCAAATCAAAGCGCCGCGGATTGTAGTGGCAGCGCGGTGGCAGTTACCCCCCCACCTGCTACCTGCAACCTCTCACCTTATAGGCCAAATTTCCGAATGACATTGACCGGCGTCCCTTCCCACTTGGCGACCGGGCGATTCCCGATGTAGCCAAGGTCCGCGACGCCGATCTTGCTCGAGAAGAACCCGCTCGCCGTCATGTTGCGGAAGCGATTGAAGAAGTCCACACCCGGCTTCATCTCGGGCACGGCGGTGCGCGGGAAGGCGATCGCGTCGAGCACCTCGCGGCGCTGCGCGTCGTTGCACGACACGAAGCCCTTGCCATGCCGGCGGCGGCACTCGGCGTTCGTCCACGCGAGGCCGTCCTTCATCCACTGGCGATTGTTCGCGTACTCGCCGAGGATGAAATCCAGGAACTCCGGCACGCCGGCCTGAGTGGCGCTGCCCGAGCGCGCATCGGCGGGGATGACGTAGTTCACGAGCAGGCGCACGAGTCGCCACTCGTCGCTCGTGAAGTTCTTGGGCACGTACGGCGCGCGCACGGGCGGCTGGGCGGGCGGCGTTTCTTTGGCGGCGCCCTGCTGCGGTGTGCCCTGGTCCACGAGCGCGTCATGGGCGTGGGCGCTGGCGCGCTCGATCGCCTCGGGGGAGAGGACAAGCGCCGCGGGTACGGCCACGAGGCCGGCCAAGGCGTCGCGGCGGGAAATTGCGCGCGGAACTCCAGTTGCGGGCGTGGCCTCGGCTGAATCGTTCACCGACTCGATTCCATCGTGCTCATGATTCGTGACGTCCCGCATCAGAGTGCCCCCGCCTTTCGCTGCTGCGTGATGTAAGCGCTCGTGCGCATGGCCAGCGCAAGGATCGTCCATGTGGGATTCTTGTCCGCCTGGGAGACGAACGGCGCGCCGTCCGCGACGAACAGGTTGTCGCAGTCCCAGGCCTGGCAGTTGGAGTTGAGCGCGGAGTCGCGCTCGGTGCTGCCCATGCGCGCGCCGCCCAGCTCGTGGATGATCGCGCCGCCGTTGGCGATGCCATAGCCCTGCTCGCGCGTCGGCATCTGGCTCCACACCTCGCCGCCCATCGCCGCGATCAGCCCGCGGAAGGTCTCCTGCATGTGCTTCACCTGCTTGTACTCGTGATCCGACCACTCCCAGTGGAAGCGCAGCACGGGAATGCCGAAGCGGTCCTTCACCGTGGGATCGATCTCACAGAACGACTTGTCGTTCGCGATCATCTCGCCGCGGCCGGAGAAACCGACGGTGGCGCCCCAGTACTTGCGATACTGCTGCTTGAGGCCGGCCCCGTAGCCGCCGCCCTCGGGATAGTTGTGGATGTTGCCCATGAAGCCGTAGCTCGGCGCGCCGAGCCCGCCCCACACCTCGATGTGGTAGCCGCGCGGGAAGTCGAGCTTCTTGTTGTCGAGCCACCAGGGCATGAAGATGTGCCCGCCGCCCACGCCGTCGGCGTTGTGGCGCGGCACGTCGACGAGCCGCGGGATGAAGCCCGCGACGTCGGTGCCGGTGGTGTCGGTGAGGTACTTGCCGACGACGCCCGACTGGTTGGCGATGCCGTTGGGATGGCGCGGCGACTTGGAGTTGAGGAGCAACCGTGCCGTCTCGCACGCGCTCGCCGCGAGCACGACGATGCGAGCGCGCACCTCGCGATCCTCGCCGGTGGTCTTGTCGATGTACGCGACGCCCGTGGCGCGGCCGTCCTCGCCGGTGAGCACCTCGCGCGCCATCGCGTTCGTGATGAGGCGTAGGCGACCGGTCTTCATCGCCGGGAAGATCAGCACGTTCGGCGACGAGAAGTTCGAGTTCGTCATGCAGCCGCGGTTGCACTGCCCGCAGTAGTGGCAGGGCGCGCGGCCGTTGAGCGGCTTGGTGATGATCGAGAGTCGCGCCGGGATGCAGGTGATGCCGAGCGTGTCGCTCGTCTGCTTGACGAGGCGCTCGTAGTAGCGCGGCGCCGGCGCCTCGTGGAAGATGCCGTCCGGATCGTTCGGCAGGTTCTCGATGCTCCCGAAGATGCCGATCAGCTTGTCGACCTCGTCGTACCAGGGCTTCACGTCGTCGTAGGTGATCGGCCAGTCGTCACCGAGCCCGTCGAGCGACTTGCGGCGGAAGTCGTCGGGACCGAAACGCAGCGAGATGCGGCCCCAGTGGTTGGTGCGGCCGCCGAGCATGCGTCCGCGCCACCAGTCGAACTTGGTGCCCTCTGCGCGCGTGTAGGGTTCGCCGGGGATGTTCCAGCCGCCGATGCATGCGTCCCACTCGCCGAAGGGGCGGTCCGGGATCGAAGCGCCCCGCCGCGGCGAATCGTACGGCATCTTGAACATCGCCGAATCCTTCGTGTTGTCCCACATGTCACCCGCCTCAAGCATCACCACGCGCGCGCCGGCCTTGGTGAGCTCATGTGCGGCCATGCCACCGCCGGCACCAGAGCCGATGATGGCGACGTCGTAGACGGTCGGGGACTGGGTGCGCGCGGCGGCTTGGGGCATGGAGGCTCTGGGTTGGTTCGAGACGGGAATCAAAGCGGACGCTCTTGCTCGGCGTCAGTAGCCGAGGGTCTTCAGGTACTCGCGGCCGGCCTTCGCGGACGCCCACGGGTCCTCGGGATCGTCGCGTTCGACGAAGACGTTGGTGACGCGTTGTGAGAGCGCGAAGTCGAGCAGCGGCTTCCACGCGACGACGCCACTGCCGATGTCGCGCTGTGCGTGCGCCGGTGGGCCGCTCGAGTCCTTCAGGTGGAGGAACTTGATGCGGTCGGCGTGCGCGCGCAGGAGCGTGAGAGGCTGAAAGCCCGCCTTGAGCGCCCAGAAGCAATCGAGCTCGATGTCCACGAGCGCGGGGTCCGTCTCGGCAATGAGTATCTCGAAGGCCGACTTGCCGCCGAAGCGCGCGAACTCGAAATCATGGTTGTGATAGCCGGTGCGGACGCCGACCGCGGCCGCCTTCGCCCCGGCGGCGTTGAGCGTGGCGGCAACGCGCTTCCAGTCGTCGGCGGTGCGGCGCTGCTCGGGCGGCGTCCATGCGACGAGCAACGACTTGTGCCCCATGGTCGCGGCGACGTCGAGCAGTGCGCCGAGGCGATCAGCCGCGAGGTCGCGGGGGTCGATGTGCGCGGCGGGGCTGGTGAGCCGGTGCTGGTCGAGCAACGCACGGAGCTGCGCCGGCGTGCGTTGCCAGGCGCCCCACCACTCGATCTCGCGGTAGCCGAGCTCGGCGATGCGCGCGAGCGTGGCCTCGGGATCCTCACGCATCTGCGCGCGCAGCATGTAGAGTTGCACGCCAACACCGTCGAGCCTTGTGCCTTGCGAGGGGTCGTCAGGAGAGCCCGCGCACGCGATCGACGGGACCAGCGCGGAAGCTCCGAGAGCGAGCAGGAAATCGCGGCGGGAGGTCATTGCCCAGAAGCTACGGGCTGCGGTGGAGCTGAGCCAGTCAGGTCGAGAACTGCTCCGGGAACTTCGCCATCTCCGGCTTGAAGTGCGCCTTCAGCAGCGCGATGTCGCCCTGAGAGTCGGTCGTCGGCGTGAACAGCGGGAAGAAGTGCACGCTCTTCGTCGAATAGTCGAACGTGACGGGCTGGATCGGCACGCCGGAGCGCTTGGCGATCCAGTAGAACCCGGTGCGCCACTTCTCGGCGCGGCTCCGCGTGCCCTCCGGAGTCAGCACCGGAATGATCTTGTCGGCCTTGGCGATGATGTCCGAGATCTGCCAGACGACGTCCTGGCTGCTCTTGCGATTGACCGGGATGCCGCCCAGCCAGCGCATCACGATGCCGAGCGGGAACTTGAAGAGCGAGTGCTTGGCGAGGAAGGTGCCCTGCATCCCGAGCGCATACATGGCTGCCAGCCCGACGGCGAAGTCCCAGTTGGAGGTGTGCGGCGCGATGATCAGCACGAACTTCCGGCGGTCCGGGAACGACTCGCCGGTGAACCGCCAGCCGAACGCACGGAGGACGAGGGCGCCCATGGTGCGCATGAACCAGCCGCTGCGCCGCGCGACGTCGGCGGGGATGATGGGGACATTGACCGAAGCGAGCATCCCGCCCCGTCGACGAGCTTCCTGGTGTGGCATGTCGGTGAACGTAGACGGGCGTTGGCACGGGTCAAGAGTCGGGCTACACTCCATCAGTGCCGCTTCGTAATTCCCTGTTCCTGGTAACCCCGTGATGATGCCCTTTACCGACCCCCGTTCCATGAAGAGAGCCGGCATGAGCACCGCGCTGCTTGCCGTACTCGTTGCCGCATCGACTGTCGCCTGCGCGCCGACGCGCACGGCGTCGTCATCGGCGGCGGCCTCCGCAGCGGTCGCGCTCACCACGCCCGACGGCGCGAAGCGTCTGCTCTCGACGCTCGCCCACGACTCCCTGCAGGGCCGCTACACCGGCACGGAACACGCGATGAAGGCCGCGCGCATCATCGCCGCCAAGATGGCGGAGGTCGGTCTCGAACCGCTCGGCGACGACGGATTCCTGCAGCGCGTGCCGCTCTACGTCGCCGGGCCGTCGGCACCGGGCCGGCTGCCGCGCCCGATGCTCGCCGCGAGCTTCGCGGCGCTCGACACCGTGCCGGCCGAACGCCGGCTGCCGGGCGCCAACGTCGTGGGCATGCTGCGAGGCTCCGACCCTGCGCTGCGCGATGAGTACGTGATCGTCGGCGCGCACTATGACCACGTGGGGATGAACCCCGCGGCGGCCGTCGACGGCGACAGCATCTTCAACGGCGCCGACGATGACGCGTCGGGCGTGGTGGCGATGCTCGAGTCGGCCCGCCAGTTGAAGGAGGGCGGCGCGCCACGTAGATCCGTGATCTTCGTCGCGTTCACGGGCGAGGAGAACGGCATGACCGGCACGCGACACTACATCGCGAGCCCGGCGCGACCCCTCGCACAGACCATCGCCGACATCCAGATCGAGATGATCGGACGGCCGGATTCGCTGGCTGGCGGTGCGGGGAAGGGCTGGCTGACCGGGTACGAGCGCTCGACGATGGGCGAGATGCTGGTGGCGGCGGGCGTGCCTGTGATCGCCGACCCTAGGCCGGCGCAGAACTTCTTCTCGCGCTCGGACAACTTCCCGTTCGCGAAGCTCGGGATCCCTGCGCACACGATCTCGAGCTTCGGCGGCCACACCGACTATCACCGCCCGAGCGATGAGACGGAGACGATCGACTTCGCGCACATGAGCGCGGTGATCAACGCGACGGCGCGGGCGGTGCGGGTGATCGCGGACGGGGCGCGGCCCGAGTGGAAGGCCGGCGGGAAGCCGAACTGACTACGGTGGCAGGTTTCGGGTAGCAGGGGCGCGCCGGGTGATACACGGCGCGCCTCTTTCACTCGCACCCTGCTACCTGCTACCTCTCACCTGACACCTGAAAATTCGATTCGCTGGTCCCCCAAGTCCGCGCCAGCCGGCCGAGCACCCGCCAGCTCACGAGACCCAGCATGACCAACAGCGCGCCCACCACGGCGAAGATCATCGCCCACGCGGGCGTGCCGTCCGCGGCGCGGAGCAGTTCCACCAGCAGTCCGCCGGCCAGCGGGCCGGCGAGGAAGCCGAACGAGCCGGCCACCTGGAACACGCCGAACAAGCCTTCGCCCGCGCCGTGGCGCGCGAACTCGCTCACGAGCACCAGGCTCGGCGCGAACATCAGTGCGCTCAGCACGCCGGAGAGGATCATCGCGACGGGCAGCGCGCCGAGCGGAAGCACGCCGTAGCTCGCGTAGACGAGGCCGAAGAGGATGTTCGCCCCGATGATCGGGCGGAACCAGCCCACGCGGTCGGTGAGCCTGCCCGCTGGCCAGCAGAGCGCGGCGAAGGGCAGGAGGAAGAGCGACATCAGCAGGCCGCGTGAGGCCGCCGTCACGCCGTGCACTTCCGTCAGGAAGAGCGTGAAGGTCGAGACGAAGACGCCGATCAGGAAGCGGTCGGCGAACCCGTATGCGAGCGGCATCCAGCTCGCGATCTGCGTGCGGTCCCACTCGTAGCGCGAGCGGTGCGGGGCAGCGGCGGTGGCGGTCGCGGAGCCCGAGCCTTGGAGCATCGGCACGGCGTAGGAC
>DATLLD010000133.1:0-2652 GCA_035538035.1 Gemmatimonadaceae bacterium
GCCGGCCGCGCCGGCAGCCGCGAGAGCGCCTCGGCGAAGTGCCGTTCCTGCTCCTCGAGCGACCCGTCATCGAGTTCGGCAGAGTGGAAGTGCGTGAACGCGCCGGTGGGCGGGCACGCTCGCAGTGCATCAACGAGGCAGTCGATCGTGTCCCAGCGCGCACCGGCGCGGTTCATCCCGGTGTCGATGGCGAGATGCCAGTCGCCGCCGCCCAACGCATGCCAGGCGCGGATGCCGACCGCATCATCGAGCGTGGGCACGAAGCCCAGCGCGCGCAGCTCCGCCAGGTCCTTGGGCAGCGTCGGGGTGAAGATGATGATCGGCCGCCGAATGCCGGCCGCGCGCAGTTCGTTTCCCTCGACGATCGATGAGACGCCGAAGGCGAACGGATCGACGGCCTCGAGGGCGCGCGCCACGGGAACGGCGCCGAGTCCGTATGCGTCCGCCTTGACGATCGGTATCAGCCGCGCTTGCGAGTGCTCCGCCACGCGGCGGGCATTGCGGAGAAGCGCGCCGAGATCGACATCGATCCAAGCGCGCGGTGTGCGTTCGGGCATAGATTCATGGCTCATCCGGATTCCCGAAGCTACCGGCCTCCACAAAGTGATGCAAGACAAAGCCACGCTTGAAGATGCCCTCGCCATCATGCGCGACTTGCGCGCCCGGGATGCGTGGGATCGGGCGCAGACCCATGAGTCGCTGCGGCCCTACCTGAACGAGGAGATGCACGAGCTCGACGACGCCCTGCGCGCCGGTGATGACGCGGCGATGGTGGGCGAGTTGGGTGATGTGCTCCTGCAGGTGCTCTTTCACGCGGTGATCGCCGAAGAGCGCGGCGCGTTCGGCCCCGAGCACGTGGCCGGATCGCTGGTGGCCAAGATGACGCGACGGCACCCCTGGCTCTACGGCACGGACGCCGAGCGCACGCCGTGGGAACAGATGAAGGCCGCTTCGCGCCGCTCGCTGGCCGAGGGACTGCCCAGCGGGCTGCCTTCGCTCCATCGTGCCCACCGCCTGCAGGAACGCGCGGCCGGCGTCGGCTTCGACTGGCCCGATGTCGAAGGGCCGATGCAAAAGGTGGCGGAAGAACTGGCCGAGGTTCGCGAGCAGGTCGACGCGCACGGCGCCACGTTCGACACGCATGGCGTGCCGAGCGGCGACGCGCGCCATGCGAAGCTGGAGGAGGAGCTGGGAGACCTGCTCTTCGCCGTGGTGAACCTCTGTCGCAAGGCGGGTACGCACCCGTCACTCGCCCTGGACCGCGCGAATGACAAGTTCCAGAGGCGTTTCGAGGCCATCGAGCGGCTCGCAACCGAGCGCGGCATCGACGTGCGCACGGCCGGACTCGAGGCGCTCGACGTGTTGTGGGACGAGGTGAAGGCGGGCGAGAAGTGAGCGAGACAGTCCTGCCGTACGCTCCAGCGCTTGACCGAAAGTCCCCGGCCTTCAGTTTCCGCTCGTCGCACGAGTCCGGCGCCGCAAGGCTCGGCTGGTTCTCCACGCCACATGGCGTCGTCGAGACGCCGGCGTTCATGCCAGTGGGCACCCACGCGACGATCAAGGGTCTCACCGTCCAAGAGGTGGAGGAGACGGGCGCGCAGATGGTGCTCGGCAACGCCTATCACCTTTACCTGCGGCCCGGCGACGAGCTGGTGCGCGCACTCGGCGGCCTGCATGCGTTCGCGCGCTGGCGCGGGCCCATGCTGACTGACTCCGGCGGCTTCCAGGTGTGCTCGCTCGCCAAGCACCGCACGGTGCGCGAATCGGGGATCGAGTTCCGCAGCCATCTCGATGGCTCGCTGCACGACTACACGCCCGAGAAGGTGATGCGCATCGAGCGCAACCTCGGCGCGGACGTGATCATGCAGCTCGACGAGCTGATCGCCGGCGGCGCCGACGTGACGGCTTCCGGTGCGGCGATGGAGCGCAGCCTGCGCTGGCTGGAGCGTTGTCGCGTCGAGTTCGACCTGATCACGCGTGACGGCCGCGCGCCCTTGCCGCCTCTCTCGCCGCTGGTGGCAGCTCACGCTTCACCTCCGCTCTCCGCTGCGGACCACGCGGCGGATCTCGACGCGCCGCCGCAGGCGCTGTTCCCGATCGTGCAGGGCGGCACGCACGCCGAGTTGCGACGCGCGTCCATCCGCGGCATCCTCGACACGGGCGACTGGCACGGCGTCGCCGTGGGCGGCCTCTCGGTGGGCGAGGCGAAGCCCGACATGCATGCGACGCTCGAAGCCTGCGAGCCCCTGCTGCCGCGCGACAAGCCGCGCTACCTGATGGGCGTCGGTTTCCCCGATGACCTGATCGAAGGCGTGCGACGCGGCATCGACCTGTTCGACTGCGTCGTGCCGACGCGGATGGGGCGGCATGGCACCGCGTTCACGCCGGATGGGACGGTGCAGGTACGGAAGGCGCCGCATCGCACCGACCGACGGCCGTTGGTCGAGGGGTGCACCTGCCCATGCTGCACGCACTACGACCGCGCGTACCTCAGACACCTGTTCGTCGCGGAGGAGATGCTGGGATTGCGGCTGGTCTCGCTGCACAACGTGCATTTCCTGGTGGGGTTGATGCGGCAGGCGCGGGAGGCGCTGCGAGCGGGGGTGTTCGAGGGATGGTCCGCCGAGGCCTTGGCCCGATATGGCGCGAAAG
>DATLLD010000134.1:0-24872 GCA_035538035.1 Gemmatimonadaceae bacterium
CTGGGCGCGATCCGCGCCGGCATAGAAGCCGGAATCGAGGCCAGCCAACGTCGGGATGCCGCGCCACACGAGCCCAAAACTCGTCGCCAACACCTGGTCGCGGCCCCACTCGCCGGCCGCGTAAGACGCGTAGCCCTCGTCGAACCAGCGCGGGACGTCGCTCCCGACCGCCTCGTGCAGCGCGAGATGGGCGAGCTCGTGGCGGAGCGTCACGCGCGGGTCGCCGGCATCGGCGCCGGCGTCGCGCCCCTGCATGACGATGCGCTGCGACTCCGGGAAGGCGATCGCCGCTCCCCACTCCGGCGCGCCCGCGCCGATCAACTGCCGGAACATCGCCTCGTTCGAGGCGATGGCGACCACGACATGCTCGCGCATCGTGGGAAGGCCCGGGAACGTGTCCCGCGCCAAGGCCGCGGCGAGGAGCGACCTCGCCAGGCGCGCCTCGCTCGGATACGCCACGAACGTGAACCGGCCTTCGTCGTAGCGTTGGCTGCCCGGCGGTAGGTCCTGCGCGCCGAGCGACGTCGCGACGGCGACCGCGAGCAGCGTGGTGATCGCCGCGAAGAGACTTCTCAGACCGCCCGCGGCGGCTCGCCCCCGGATTCCACCAGCTTCAGCATCTCGTCGCACCGCTTGCCCCACGGATTGAACTTGTTCGTGGCGAATCCCTGCTGCCACACCTGGCGGGCCGCGTCGCGCTCCTCGTTGAACCAGTGCGCGCGTCCCAGTTCGTAATATGCCTCGATGAGGTTCGGGCCAAGCGCGATCGTCTTGTGGAAGAACGTCTGCGCGTCCTCGTACATCTCGCGCTCGAGGTACACGAGCCCCAGATAGAAGTGCGCGTAGAGCACCGCCTTGCGGTCGTTGTCCAGGCGGATCGCCTTCGAGAGGTGTTCGATCGCCTCGCCGAAGATCTTCTTCTTGAGGCAGATGTACCCGACGTTGATGCGCGCCAGCGAGTTCGCCGGCTCCTTCATCAGGACCTTCTGGAAGCTCATCAGCGCGTCGTCGTACTTCGCCTGCAGCATCTGCGCCCAGCCGAGCAGGGCCTGCGCCTGCGGGTCGCCAGGCGAGAGCTCGATGGCGCGCTCCAGGGC
The DNA here is from genome assembly GCA_035538035.1 of Gemmatimonadaceae bacterium. Classification (GTDB taxonomy): domain Bacteria; phylum Gemmatimonadota; class Gemmatimonadetes; order Gemmatimonadales; family Gemmatimonadaceae; genus Pseudogemmatithrix. Next base: position 1,098 of record DATLLD010000134.1, read on the forward strand.
CTGCTCCGCGCCCTCGTGGTCACCCAGCGAGAGGCGGCTCCACCCCTTCTCGATGAACGTCGACGCGCCGATATGGTCGGCGTGCACCACCGGCCGCTCGGCGGCGAACTCCGGCGCCGCGCTGCCCTCCGCGGCCGGCGTCGCCTTCCACTTGTCGACGAGCGTGCGGATCTCCTCCTTGAGCGCCGCCAGTTCGGCGATGTCAGCCTCGACCGACCTGAAGAGCGCCACGATCTCGCCCTTCACCGCCGTGCGCTCGAGCTCGCCGAGGCCCGCGTCGAGGCGTCGCTCGATGGCCGCATACTGCGCACGGTATCCCGCCATCACCTGGTCGATCATGCCTGCACCGCGCGCATCGCTTGTTCCATCTCGATCCGTTCCGTCGACGTGAGCAGGCGCGCGGCATCGAGCACGACGAAGATCCGCTCGTCGTGCCGCGCCACGCCCTGCAGGTACTCCCGCGCCAGGCCGCGGTAGATCGCCGGCGGCGGCTCGATCGCGCCGTCCGGCACCGAGATGACCGCGTGCACCGCGTCCACCGTCATGCCCACCAGCGTGTCGCCCGCCATGATCACGAGGATCCGCGAATGCTCGGTCGCCTCGGTCCCCGGCAGGTTCAGCCGCTCCCGCAGGTCGACCACCGGGATCGTGCGCCCGTTGTTGTCGATCACGCCGCGCAGCCAGCTCGCGCTGTTCGGCAGCCGCCGCGGCACCTCGAATCGCAGCACGCGCTCGACGGCGAAGATGTCCACCGCGAACGGCTCCGAGGCGGACTCGAAGGTGACCAGCTGGCTCATCGCATGCCTGGTGTGAGGAGTGATCCGGCGGTCGCGCGGAGCGTGGCCATGTCCACCACCCCGGCGAGCACGCCGTCCTGCGAGAGCAGTCCGTCGAGCATCCCCGTGCGATCCGCGCCCGCCGGCAGGGTGCGGCGCGCGCGGGCTTCCACCGTGATCATGTCCGTGACGTCATCGACGGCGATCGCGAACGGCGGTTCCGCGACGAACACGAGGATCGTCTGCGGCGAAGTCGCCGTCGTGCCGAAGAGGACGGACGGGTCGAGCACGGGGATCAGGTCGCCGCGGTGCGCGCATTGGCCGATCACGCCACGCGGCAGCAACGGCAGTGCCGACACGTCCGCGCCGTCGAGCGCCTCGCGCACCGCGTCGATCGCGAACGCGAAGTGCTCACTGCCGACCCGCGCGATCAGCACGCGCTCCGCGCTCATCGCCGCGCACCCAGCAACTCGCTGATCGCCGGCGCGATGCCCTCGAGCGCCGCCTCGCGGTCCGCTCCGGCCTCGAGCAGCGCCTGGTGCGGCATGCCGTAGATGATCGATGTCGCGCGATCCTGCACGACGGCCCGTCCGCCCGCCGCGCGAATGGCGCGCAGCCCGGCGCTGCCATCGCGGCCCATGCCGGTGAGCACGACGCCGATGGCGCGCGCGCCGAACACCGTCGCGACCGACTCGAACAGCGGGTCCGCCGCCGGTCGCACGCCGTGGATCGTGTCGCCGGCCGAGAGCGCGATCCTCGGTCCGCCGCCGTTGCGCGAGACGGTCATGTGCCGACCGCCCGGCGCGATGTAGACGTGTCCTGCCTCGACGCGCTCGCCGTCCGTCGCCTCGCGCACCGGCATCTCGGAGAGCTGGTCCAGCCGGCGCGCGAGCCCGGTGGTGAAGCCCGGCGGCATGTGCTGCACCACGAGCACCGCCGAGTCCGGCGTGCCGAGCGACGGGATCACCTCCGCCAGTGCGCGGGGGCCGCCCGTCGAGCACGCGATGGCGATGGCGGACGGTGTGCTCCGGGCGACCGCCGGACGCGTGCCCGGCGTGGCCAGCCGCGGCCGCGCCAGCAGCGGGACGCCGCCCACGTTCATCTGCCGCGCCGCGCGCAGTGCCTCGGCGAGCCGCGAGCGCACCTGCGCCCACGCCTCGACCGTGTTCGACTCCGGCTTGCGCACGAAGTCCAGCGCGCCGAGTTCGAGCGCGCGCAGCGTCAGGTCCACCGAGCCGCGCGTCGTCGCGCCGCTCACCATGACCACCGGCCGCGCCGCCTCGCTCATGATGTAGCCGAGCGCCGCCAGCCCGTCGATGCCGGGCATCTCGATGTCCATCGTCACGATGTCCGGGTCGAGGCGATGCACCATCTGCAGCGCTTCCTCCCCGCTCGACGCCACCGCGATCACGCGGAAGCCCTCGATGCCGTCGATGACCTCGCGCAGGACGCTGCCGAGCAGCGCGCTGTCGTCCACCACCAGCACCGAGCGCGGCTTCTCAGAGCTCACGTTCGCCCCCGCGCACCGAGCGGACGGTGAACCGGCCGCTCGCGACCTCGAGGCTCACGCTGCGGCCCGCGCTGCCGCCCGTCTCCTCGGCCACCACCGGAATGCCGGCGGCCTGCAGCGCCGCCCGCGCCGCCGCGACGTTCCGCGCGCCCATCGGCGAGCCGGAGCCGAGCAGGTTCCCGAACAGCGCCGCCCCGCCGGCGAGCTTGCCGGCGATCGCGCCGCGCGCGCCCATCGCGCGCATCTCGGCCACGAGCAACGGCACCGCCGTGCTCGCGAAGCGCGCCGGGTTCGTCGTGTCCCGCGCGATCGAGGGGTCCGGCAGCAGCACGTGCGCGAGGCCGGCGACGCGGTTCTTCGCGTCATGCAGGGCGATCGCCACGCACGAGCCGAGCCCGATCGTGATCAGGCGGCCTTCCCAGCGTGCCACGGCGTGGTGCGAGATGCGGACATGATGGTCGGTCAAGACGGACTCGCCTGCACCTTGCGGAAGATGCGCTGCCGCGCGTCGACCGGTTCGAACAACTGGCGCGCCGCGCCGAGCACGGTCTCGACCTTTCCCAGCACGAGGAAGCCGCCCGGCAGCAGCGCCTCGTGGAAGCGGCGAAGCAGCGGCTCCTGGCTGGAGCGCCCGAAGTAGATGATCGCGTTGCGGCAGCAGATGAGCTGGAAGCCGCGCGACGGCGCCGGCTCCGAGAGCAGGTCACGTCGCTCCACCTCGACCAATGCCTTCAGCTCGGGCGCGACGAGGTGCGGGGCAGTCGGCGAGAAATACCGCGTCTTGATCGCCGGGGTCACCTCGGAGAAGGCTTCCGCCGGATACGAGCCGCGGCGCGCCGCCTCGATCGAACCGCGGTCGATGTCGCTGCCGAGGATCCGCAGCCGGCGGAGCTTCGGCAACGTCGCCGTGCGCTCGGCGTGCTGGTGGAAGATCGAGGCCAGCGTGTACAGCTCCTCGCCCGACGAGCAGCCGGCGCTCCACACATGGATAGACGGCGCATCGCTCGCCCACAGCTCCGGCACGATGCGCTCGGCGACCGCGGTCCACACGTCGGCGTCGCGATAGAGCTTCGTGACGTTGATCGTCAGGGCGTCGAGCAGGAGCTCCCACTCGCCGGGATCGCGGTCGAGCCGCGACGCGTATCCGGCGAAGTCGGTCGTCGCGGTGGCGCGCATGCGCACGGCGATGCGACGGCGCAGGCACCCGTCCTTGTAGTTGGCGCAGCCGAAGCCGCGTTCCTTCGCGATCTTCTCGGTCAGGGCGCGGAATCCCTGCTCATCCGGCGCTTCGGTGCTCATGCGCCACCCCGCGCGGCGGCGAGTTGCTCGGCGGCCTGTGCGTGCTCCGGGTCGAGAACGAGCGCCCGCTCCCACGCTTGCACCGCCTCGGTCATCTCGCCATGCGCGGCGCGCAGCGCGCCGATCCGCGACCAGACCTCCGGACCCAGCGTCTCATGGTGCTTCACCGCCCGCAGGTACGCCTCGAGCGCCTGCTCGCCGCGTCCATCGGAGAGCAGCAGGTCTCCACGGTTGCGGTGCAACGGCGCCAGGCCAGGGTCCTCCTGCAACCCGCGGTCGACGGCGGCGCGCGCGTCCTCGAGCCGGCCTTCGGCGATCAACGACACCGCGAGGTTGTTGTGCAGCGCGGCGGCGTGCGGATGCGCCTGCGTGCCTTCCGAGAGCAGGTGGATGGCCTTCTCGATCTGTCCCGAGAGCGCCGCGGCCAGCGCCGCCGAGTGGAACCACGCGGCCGATGGCGCCTTGGCGCCGAAGTGCGGCCGTGCCCGCATGAAGTGCGAGTCCGCGGCGTCGAAGTGGCCAGCGCGCAGCGCGAGGACGCCGAGGGAGAGATGCGTGCGCGGCTCCTCCTCCCCGCCCCGGATCAGTGCCTCCTCGAGCGCATCGCGCGCCTCGTCGGTGCGGCCGAGCCGCTCGAGCGCGAGCGCCATGTTGTGGAACACCGCCGCCTTCGCACCGCGCACGCGCGCACCCGCCTCGAAGTGCGTCAGCGCCTCGGCCCACTTGCCGAGCCGCAGGTGCGCCAGGCCGAGGTGAAAGCGTGCGCCCATGTCGTCCGGCCGCAGCTCGGCGACCCGGCGGAACTCGCGCACGGCCTCGTCCAGCATGCCCGTCTTGTAGAACGCGACGCCGAGGTTGCGATGCTCCTCGATCCGCACGTCGGTGGCGACCTCTTCCGGCGGTCGCGTCTTGCCGACGCGATGCAGGAACCCCGCCGTCGCGAGACCGAAGAGCGCCTTGCCCACCTCGAACTCCACGAGGCCGGACTCATCGACGAGCGCCGACACGTCGCGGCGCCCGTCGATCAACGGCACGAGCACCTGCTGCTCGGTCGTCAGGCGGGCGGCGCTCTCGGACAGTCGCCGGCGGTCGAGCTCGAACACGAGGTCGAAGGTCGGCACCTTCTTCTCGATCAGGCTCCATTCGTCGACGCGACGCGCGCCCTCGAGCAGCAGCGATTCCGGGTTGATCGAGACGAGGAAGTCCTGCTCCTCGGGCCGGATGTCGGCCTCGAAGTTGAACGTGCCCTCGGCCCACGTGAACAGGAAGTAGACCGCTTCCTCGATCTGGATGCGGATCTGCGCGTGGAGGTCCTCGCGCGTGATCAGCCGGCGCTCGACGAGCAACTCGCCGAGCCGCTTGCCGCGCGAGCGGTCCTGCAGCGCGATCGCCTCATCCAGCGCCGACTGCGTGAGCAGGCCGCTCTTCACGAGGATGTCGCCAAGCCGGTCGCGCCGGTTGACGATCGACGCGTAGCTGATCTTCCCCTTGTCGAAGAAGATCGAGCCGAAGTTGCTGCGGTGCGTGACCGACAGGCAGCCGCTCTTCTTGCCCATGGCCAGCAGCTGCAGCACGTCCGGGAGCGACGCTTCCTTGAGGGAGCCGCGGATGGCCATCTAGCGCAGCTCCTCGACCATGCGGCTGCCGATGTCGGGCCAGTCCCAGACCACGCGTTCGCGGTCGAGGAAGGTGCGGTCGCCGCCGGCTTCGGCGATGGCGCTCGGCGCCATCGTCACGAGGGTGTCGGCGCCGAGCCCCAGTTCCTCGCGGGCGAGCGCGGCGTCCAGTTCCGTGCCGCGCGCGTCGGCGGCGGCCGCCAGCCGGTTCACCAGGCCGATCAGCTCACGCACGCTCTGCACCGGCGGGTCGCTCACCACGTCGAGCAACTCAGCCGGCGCCGCGCGCCCGAGCGACGCGAGGAAGCGCGCCACCAGCTTCTCGCGCAGCGGCCGGTCCGGCGGCTGGATCTCCGCGATCAGCCCGCCCTCGAACCGCGACCGCAGGCGCGCCGCGAGCTCCTGGATCTCCGACGGCGCGCGGTCGCTCGAGAGCACGATCTGCCGTCCCGACTCCACGAGCGCATTGAACACGAAGAAGAACTCGTCCTGCGTGCGCTCCTTTCCCGAGAGGAACTGCACGTCGTCGACGATGAGGGCGCCGGCGGCGCGGTAGCGCGACCGCCACCGCTCGACCTGGCCCTCCTGGATGGCGCGGATCAGCTCGTCCACGAGCGTCTGCGCATGCACGCACGCGACCACCGTGCGCCCGTCACCATTGCCCGCGATGGCGTTGCCGATGGCGTGGATCAGGTGCGTCTTGCCGACGCCGCTCGTGCCGGTGACGAAGAGGGGATTGTAGCGCACGCCGGGAGCCGCCATCACCGCGTCGGCCGCGTGGACGGCGAGCTGGTTGGCCGCCCCGACGTCGAAACCCTCGCGCGTGAACGACGGGTTGGGTCCGCCGGGCGGCATGTCGCCCGAGAGCGCGCGCTCCACGAAGTCCTCGGCCTCCTGCAGCCGCTCCGGGTCACGGAAGAGCTCGTGCCCGCCGAGCGCGCGGTCGACCCTCGTCGCCTCCGCCTCGAGCGAGCGCAGGTGCTCCACCGCCTCGACGTAGACGTTCACCAGTTGCTGCACGCCGGGGTCCTGCGGCAGCTGCAGCGCGCGCTCCAGCACGAAGGTGCGGTAGCCCTCGCCCTGCCAGTAGGCGATCACCTCGCGCAGCCGCACCTGCCACGACTCCATGTGCTGCTGCACCGCCGACGCGACGTCGGAGAGGAAGCTCAGGAACTCCGTCGACGGGCGCCGCGCCGCGAGCTCACCGGGCAACGGCGTGAGCGGCGTCGCGTTGCGGGCGCCCATTGACTCGCGCGCCACCCATGCATTGAGCGCGCCCTGAAGCTCGCGCACGTTGCCGATGCCGCGCTGCGCGAGTGCCTCGAGTGCGTCGTCGGGCACGTCGATGCCACGCTCGAGGCACGCGGCACGCAGGATCGCGACGCGCGCCTCGTACTCCGGCGCGCCGACATCGACCACGAGCCCGCCGGCGAGCCGCCGGATCAATCGCTCGTCGACGTCGGCGATCTCCGACGGCGGACGATCGCTCGTGCAGACGATCTGCTTGCCGTCGTCCTGCATCGTCGCGAAGAGGCGCAGCAGCTCGGACTGCATCTCGCGGCGGCCCGCGAGGAACTGGATGTCGTCGATCAACAGCAGGTCGACGCGGGCGAGGCGCCCGCCGAACGCCTGCGTCTCGCCGGCCGACACCGCCGCGTGCCACTGCTCCGAGAACTCGTCGAGCGTGAGGGCGAGCACCTCGGCCGCAGGCTGCAGCTGCAGCAGCCGGTGCCCCGTCGCCGTCAGCGCGTGCGTCTTCCCGAGGCCCGAGCCGCCGTAGATGAACAGCGGGTTGTACGTCGTGCCCGGCGACTCCGCGACCGCCCGCGCGGCGGCGGCGGCGAGGCGGTTGCCCGCCCCGACGACCAGCCGCTCGAACGTCAGTCGCGGATCGAGGCGCACCTCAGCCCTCGCCGCGACCGGTGCTCAGCTTCCGCAACACGATCTCCGAGATTCCGCGCAGCGTCTCGAACACGCCGGGGCCGTGAAGCGCGTCGGCCGCGAACGACGGCACGCCGCGGAAGTTGAGCGAGTCATCGAGCTCCGTCACCGGCGTCGTCAGCTCCGGCGGCAGGTCCTGCTTGTTGTACTGGATCACCAGCGGCATCGTCCGCACGTCCACTCCCTGCTCGGCGAGGTTGAGGTGCAGGTCCTGCATCGACTCGATGTTCTCCCCGAGCTGCCGCGCCTGCGAGTCCGCCACGAACACGACCCCGTCGGCACCCTGCAGCACGAGCTTGCGGGTGGTCTGGTAGTAGACCTGCCCGGGCACCGTGTAGAGCTGGAACCGCGTGGTGAAGCCGGAGATCGTGCCGAGGTCGATCGGCAGGAAGTCGAAGAACAGCGTCCGGTCCGTCTGCGTCGCGAGCGACACCATCTGGCCTTTGCGGTCGCCCGGAACCTGTCCATAAATGTAATGGAGGTTCGTCGTCTTCCCCGACCGTCCCGGCCCGTAGTAGACGATCTTGCAGGTGATCTCGCGGGTCGCGTAGTTGACGAGGCTCACGGCAGGTACGGTGGACGGTGACTGGTGCGCGCGGACCGTGTCATCCGGCCCTCCCGAACAGTTGCGCCAGGTTGCGGTTCAGGTCCTGCTCGAAGTCCGTGGCGAGTGCCGCGGACGGGGCTTCCGGCACCGGTGCGACGCTCGCGACCCGCTGCCGCAGTTCCTCGACATACAGCTGCACGATGCCAAGCGAGCTCTCGGCGTCGAACACGGCAAGCAGGATGTACGGGCCGCCGGCCGCCGCGACCTCTCCAAGGTAGAGCTGGCGCGCCGATCCCGCGTAGTGCAGTCCGCGGAAGGGTGCGCCATCGACCATCCGCCCGAGCAACGACGCCGACGCGTTGATGGCGGCCGAGAGCGCGCACGCCGTCTGCACGTCGAGCGATCGCTTGAAGCCGGATTGGGCGAGCACCTGCCCAGTTGGGTACATGAGCACGGCGAGCTGCACGCGCGCGTCGTCCACGAAGCGCGCCAGCGGAGCCTGAGCCCAGTCGATGCTCACGGAGTGCTGCGTCATAGCGTCGCCGCCGCGCGCAGCAGTTCCATGCGCAGGAGCCCGAGGTTCACGCGCTGGTCGGCTACCGCCACGACCACGAGCGCGTTCCCGCCGGCTGCCATCACGCGCCCCTCCTCCGCCTCGAGCTCGAGGAAGCTCACGCCGCCGAAACCCGCCGCCTCGGTCGCCCGCGCCGCCTTGCGGAAGAGCGACGCGGTGAGCGCGGCGAACGCGGCCGTGTTCACGCCCACATGGGCCGTCCCGTCGACGACGATGCCGTCGTCCTCGGCCACCACGAGGCAGGCCGTGATGCCGCGGTGCCGCGTGACCGCGCCGATGATCGCCTCGAACGCGCTCACTGGCCCTCCATCTGGCCGAGCCAGGCGCGCGCGGCGACGATGCAGCGGTCAAGCGTGCGGCGCGCGAACCCGAGCGGCACCTCGCGCGGCGCCGCGACGAGCACCACCGGCGCGCCGACCGGCGCCATCGCCACCACCGCCGCCTCGGTCTCGATCACCAGTCGCGTCCAGCGCCCGAGTCCGAAGTGGCGCATCGCGCGTTCGGCCTCGTCGCTCACGCCGGAGAGGTGCGCGCCGATGATCGCACCGAGGTCCGTGCCGTCCGCCGTCTCGTAGCGCCCGGCCGCGACGACGCCGTCCGACTCCAGGAGGAGTGCCACCTGCGCCGTGTCGCCGAGGATCTCGTCGAACACGGTCGCCGGGCTTGGCTGCGGTGCGCTCGAGCGCGGCTCGGGACGGTCTTCCGGTTGGTCGGACGTTCTCATGTGAGAAGCATCGGCAGCCTCCGGCTCGGCCGCCTCGGGCTCCGCCGCCTCCGGCATCGCCGAGCGCACCGCGGCGATCGCCGCGAGCACGCTATCGTCGCGCGGATCGTCCGCAAGCGCCGCCTCGAGATGCGCCAGCGCCTGCTCCGGGCGCCCCGCCCGATGGTGGATGAATCCGAGCCCGCGGTGCGCCGTGCCGAAGTTGGGCGCCAGCTCCAACACCGTCTCCCATGCCGCCTGCGCGCGCTCCGTGTCGCCCTGGGCCAGCGCGATGCGCGCGACGAGGTCGTGTGCGTCCGCGCGGTTCGCGTGCCGCGCCGCGCCGCGCTGCGCGACGCGCTGTGCGTGCGAGTACTCGCCGCGCGCCAGCAGCGCCTCGCCCAGCGGCAGGAACACCAGGCTCGACGGTTCCGCCGCCAACGCGTCGCTCATCGCGCGGATGTCGTCAGCGGCCATCGGGCACCTCACGCTCGAGCACGTCGTGCAGCCGCTCCGCCGCGGCGATGCCGTCACGGATGGCGGCGGATCCCGGATAGCCGGGCGTCGCACCGAGGAACTCGTTCCAGAGCGCCGTGCCCTGGCGGATCTCGCCGCGCCGGAACGCCGCCGCGCCACGCCGCAGCGCGTCCGGCAGCGGCGCCACCGGCGTCGGCATCGCTGCCACCACCGGGTCGGCGGGAAGCGCCCGCACCTGGCTGGGAGAGACGCGCTCCGGCGCCCGCAGCGTCACCACGCCGGTGCTGACGAGTCCGTACACGATGCGCGCCACCTCGAACTCGCTCATCGCCACCGTCGCTGCCATCCCGCGCAGGTCGAGCGACCCGTCGATCGACGCGAGCACCTGCCACTCCTGCGGCAGCAGGTCCAGCAGCGCCGGATGGTCGGCGTCGGCGGGCGAGAGCTCCGGGATCACCGACAGGTTCGGCACGCGGTCGCCGATCCGCGACCACTCGTCGATGCGGCGCGCGCCCTCCATCAGCAGGGATTCGGTCGAGAGCGGCACGCTGGCGTCCTGCAGCAGTTCCTCGGCGTGTCCGTCCTCGAACCGGAAGAACCCCTCACGCCACGACATCAGCTCGAACACCACGGCCTCGATCTGCAGCCGCATCTGCCGCTCGATCTCCTTGGGCGTCACGAGTCCGAGCGCGACCAGGATCTCGCCCAGCCGGCGACGGTCGCCGCCCTCCTGGGCGGCCCGCGCCTGCGCCATGTCCGCGTCCGTGAGCCGCCCCGACCTGACGAGCAGGTCGCCGATGCGATGCGGGTTCGAGCGGATCGACCCCGAGATGATCTTGCCGTTCTCGAACAGCACCGTCCCCTCGTTGTCGCGCAGCTCGGAGGTGACGCGCAGCGTGCCCGTCTTCCGGCTCAGGTCGAGCAGCTGGAAGACATCGTGGATGCCGAGTTCGCGGAGCGGGCCCTCGATCGCCATCAGTCGTCCACCACGCCGGCCTTGAGGTCCAACTGCCGCTGCGCGTTGCGCGCCTCGCGGAAGGCACGCCGCGCGTACTCGCTCTCCGGCTCCAGCTCGCCCACGCGGCGGAAACTCGCGATGGCCTCGCGGAACCGCTCCTGGCCGGCGAGCAGTGCGCCCTGGTGGAAGATCGCGCCGACGTGCTCCGGGTCGAACCGCAGCACGCGATGGAACGCGATCGCGGCGTCGCCGGGACGCGCCATCTCGAGCAGCAGCTCACCCAGCGCCACGAGCCCGTCGAAGCTGTACGGGTCGCGCTCGAGGAACTCGACCAGCAGCGCCAGCGCCTCGCGCGAGCGCTGCTCCACGCGGTAGAGACCGGCGAGCGCGAGCGTGGCGTCGGCATACGTCGGCACCGAGTCGAGCGCCGCGAGCAGCTCCTGCTCTGCCTCGGCGAAGTCGCCGCGCTGCGCCAGGAGCGCGGCGAGGTCATGCCGCACCGCGGCGAAATCAGCGTCGAGCGAGAGCGCATGCCGGTACGCCGCTATCGCCGCGTCGGCGTTGCCCATCGCGCGGGTGATGTTGCCGATGCCGCGCAGCACGTCGGGCCGCCGCGGTGCCATGCGCCGCGCATGGTCGAGCGCGCCGAGCGCGCCCGCGGAATCGCCGGCCTCGAAGCGGGCCGTCGCCGCGAGCATCAGCGCGTCGGGGTCGTCCGGCATCGCCTCGACGAGCGCCTCGGCCGCCATGCCGGCGTCGATCCCGCGGCCGAGCATCAGCAGCGCCTGCGTCTCGCCACGCAGCGCGCCCACATGCGCGGGCCGCGCCGCGCGCGCCGACTCGAAGCGCTCGAGCGCGTCGCCCCACGCGCCCTGCCGCCCGAACGCCTCGCCGAGCAGCACGTTGCCGTCCACCGGGTCGGCGCCGCGGGCGATCGCGCGGTTCGCCTCGGCCATCGCGCGGTCGATCAGGCCTTGGGACAGGAAGTCGACCGCGAGCGCGAACGGATCAGCACCCACGACGCGCGGCTCCGGCTCGCGCTCCGGTTCCGGCGCCGGCGTCAGCTCGCGGAAGATCGAGTCGAGGATGCCCGGGTCGAAGGTGAACGTGTCCACCTCCCCGCTCATCCGGTGCTCGCCACCGAGGTCCGGCACCACCGAGAGGTCGGCGTCCTCGTACTCGAGGTCGATCGCCAGCGAGAACCGCTGCGCCACGTAGTACGGGTCCAGCTCGAGCGCCCGCTTGGTCTCGCGCAGCGCGCCGTCGAAGTCGCCGAGGTTCGACAGCGTGAAGCTGAGGTTGTAGTGCGCCTCGGCGTAGTCGGGCCGCGCCTGGATCGCGCGCGCGAACGCCGTTCGTGCGTCGGCGAACTGGCGCAGTTCGGCGAGCACCACGCCGATGCCGTTCCATGCGACCGGCTGCTCCGGCGCCGTCACCAGCACCTGCCGGTAGGCCTCGAGCGCGAGCTGGTAGCGATGGCCGCGCACGAGCAGCAGCGCGAGGTTGAGCCGCGCGCGCACGAACGTCGGGTCGAGCGAGAGCGCATCGCGGAAGGCGTCGACCGCCTCTTCGTCGTTGCCGGCGTGGAAGAGCGCCACGCCAAGGTTGTTGCGGGCGAGCGAGTACCGCGGGTCCACCACGAGTGCGCGCCGATAGCTCTCGGCCGCCTCCTGGTATTGCCCGCTCTGGTGGAGCGCGACGCCGCGCTCGTTCCAGAGCTTGGGGCTCTGTGGCCGCGCCGCCAGCAGCTCATCATAGAGCGCGATCGCCTCGGCCGGCGCCTTCTGCAGCAGGTGCAGCTCGGCCTTGGCCTGCAGCACCAGCGCGCGGTCCTCGCCCCGCTCGAGCGCCGTCGCGAACTCGCGCATCGCCTCGGCCACCAATCCCTGCTGGCGGTACGCGACGCCGAGCGTGTAGTGCGCCAGCGGCTCGCCTTCGGCGATGCTCATGCGCACCTGCGACCGGCGCGCCTGCCGGCCCGGCAGCAACTCCTCGTACTTGCGCGGGTCGTAGCGGTCGAGCGAGAGGTTGGCCTGCGCGCGCGAGAGCAGCGGATTCAGCTGGACGGCGCGCTTGCCCGCGGCGCGCGCCTCGTCATGCCGGCCCATGTCGCCCAGCACGAACGAGAGCAGGAAGTGCGCGTCCGAGTTGTCCGGGTTCAACTTGATGGCGCGCTGCAACGAGAGCAGCGCCTCATCGAACGCACCCTGGTTGTAGAGCGCCTCGCCGAGGTAGAAGTGCAGCAGCGAACTGTCGCCGCCGGTCTCGAGCGCCTTGCGGAACCAGGCCACCGCCTCGCCGAGGCGGCCGCTGGCCTTCTCGGCGAGGCCAAGCTGGCTCATCGCGGCGACGTCGCCGGGCCGCACCGCGAGTATCGCCTCGAACTCGGGGATCGCCTCATCGTGCTCGCCGAGCAGCGCGAACGCACGCCCGAGCTCCCACCGCGCGTCGCGATCGTCCGGCCGCGCGCGGATGCGCTCGCGCAGCTCGGTCACGCGCTCATCGTAGTAGCCCGTGTTGAAGTAGGCGACCTCGAGGTTGCGCTGCGCCACTTCCATCTTCGGGTCGATCTCGAGCGCCCGCGTCAACGCGGCCACCGCGTCCTGCCAGAGGCCCTTGTTGAAGTAGAGCACGCCGAGGTTGTTGTGCGCGCCCGCGTCGTTGGCGTCGATGCGGCGCGCGAAGCCCCGCAGGACCTCGCGGTCCTTCGGCGACATCGGCGAGGGCACGGCGGCCGCGCTCACGCGACGCGCGTCGCCCGGAGGATCGCCTGCAGGCTCGCCGGGTCCGGCAGCAGCAGGAAGAAGCCGCGCAGGCGCTCGCTGCGGTCCTGCAGCTGGAACTCGCTCTCCACGCAGAACACGTAGTCCGACCCCTGGGAGATCTCGAGATACGTCGAGTTGAGCACCGCGTCGCTCATGTCCACCGCGAGGCTCGGCGGCGACGGCAGCAGCGTCATGCCCATGAAGTCGGCGAGCGCGTTGAGGTACGCGGCGGCGAGGATGTTCCCCGCTTCCTTCAGCGCCGATTCCTCGATCGGTCCCAGCACCGTCACCGGGCGTCGCATCATGAGCCCGGCCACGCGCATCGCGATCGGCTTGGGCAGCACCAACAGCGTCAGGCCCGAGAGGTCGCCCTCCATCCGCATCAGCACCGCGGCCACCGGCTCCTCCGGCCCCGCCACCTGGTTGGGGATGTCGTCGAGGGCCGTGATCGTGAGCTGCGGCACGCTGATCATGATGCGCTCGTCGGTGATCTGCGACAGCGCGGTCGCGGCGTGGCCGGCGCCGATGTTGGCGACCTCGCGCAGCGCATCCAGCTGCCGGGCCGTGAGGGCCCGCATGTCGTCCGGCATCGATGCTCCCATCAGAGTAGGCTCCCCACGTCCACGATGAGCGCGGGGGCACCGTCAGAGAGGATCGTCGCGCCGCTGAACAGTTGCGCGCCCCCCCGCACGGCGTCGAACGACTTCACCACGATGTCTTCCTGCGCGGTCAGCTCATCCACGACGAGGCCCGCTCGCCGGTCGCCGCGCTCGATCACCACGATCTCCTCGGCGCGCAGCCGATGATCCGGGGCCATTCCCACGACGTCGCGCAGGTGGAGGATCGGCAGCACCTCGTCCCGCAGCAACAGCATGTCCCTGCCCTGCACCCGGCGGATCTCCGCCGGGCCGCGCTCCATCGTCTCGCGCACGTGCGTCATCGGCAGCGCGTAGTGCTCGTTGCCGACGCGCGCCAGCAGCGCGCGCACGATCGCGAGCGTCACCGGCAGGCGGATCGTCACCGTCGTGCCGCTTCCGGGCTGCGTCGTGATCTCGAGCGTGCCGCCCAGGGCGCGCGTGCGCGACTGCACCGCGTCGATCCCGACGCCGCGGCCGCTGACGTCGGTGACGTGCTCCGCGGTCGAGAAGCCGGCGTGCGAGATGCAGCGCACGAGCAGGTCGTCGTCGAGCCGTGTCATGCCGGGCTCCACGAGCCCGAGCTCGAGCGCTCGCGCCAGCACGCGCTCGCGGTCGATGCCGCGGCCATCGTCGCGCACGGTGATCACGACCGACGATCGGTCGCGCTGCGCCGCCAGCACGAGCCGGCCGGCGCGCGGCTTGCCCGCCGCCTCGCGCACCTCCGGCTTCTCCAGCCCGTGGTCCACCGCGTTGCGCAGCAGGTGCACCACCGGCTCGCCGATCTCGTCGAGCACCGAACGGTCGAGCTCGATCTCCTTGCCCTCGATGCTGAAGAGCACGTCCTTGCCGAGCTGCCGCGCGACGTCGCGCACGAGGCGCGGGAAGCGGTCGAACACCTGGCCCACCGGCACCAGCCGGCTCGTCATGATCTCCGCCTGCAGATCGCCGATCAGCCGCGTCGCGTCGGCCATCGCCTCCAGCAGCGACGGGTTCGCCGTCGCTCGCGTGAGCGCCTGCAGCCGCCCGCGCACGATCACCAGCTCGCCGATCAGGTTCAGCAGCGAGTCGAGGCGCGAGAGCTCGATGCGCACGTGCCGCGCGCGCGGCGCTTCCTCGCGCGGCCCCACCGGGCGCCCGAGTTCGTCGAGGCCGAGCTGGTCGGTGATGCGGCGATTGTGCGCCGGCGCCTCGGGCGCGAGCACGGCCGCCTCGCGCCTCTCGACCGTCACGTGCGCCACGTCCCCGGCACTGCGCACCGCGCGCTCGATCTCCGCCGCCCCGGCGCTCGTCGCGACCAGCGCGCGGAACCGCTGCGGCGTCGTGGCCGCCTGCAGCGCCTCCACCGCCGGCACGCAGGCGCGCAACTCGCCAAGCTCACGCAGGCGCTGCACCGCCATGAACGCCCGCACGCCCGGCAACAGCGCGTGCGCGTCCTGCTCCACCGTCACCAGCGTGCCCTCGCCCTCGAGCGCGCGCTCGGCATCCGCCGCCTCCAGCACCGCCATCGCCCCGCTCAGCCGCACGGCGCGGAACTCCGCCGTGGACCGCCCGCCGGCGACGTCGTGCAGCCGCTCGAGCGCGCGCTTCATCGGCTCCGACATCGCGTCGTGCTCGCGCGCGTTGTCGACGCCGGACTCGAGCGCGTCGGCGGCCGCGAACAGCGCGTCCATGAGCTCCGCCGACACGCCCTGCTCGCCGTCGCGCACCTTCTCGAGCAGCGACTCCAGCTCGTGCGAGAACTCGGCGACCGCGGCGTAGCCCATCGTCGCGCTCATGCCCTTGATCGTGTGCACGCCGCGGAAGATCGCGTCGACCGGCTCGCGCGACGAATCGCCCTGCTCGAGCGCGAGCAGGGAACGATTGATCGCCGAGAGCTGGTCACGGCTCTCGGTGCGGAACAACTCGGCGTAGCGGGACGGGTCCACGCGGCGGCTCAGGGCCCTGGGGAGTGCGAGCGCTTCGGCGGTGCCGCGGTCAGCCGAGCACCCGCTGCACGGCCTCCAGCACGCGGCTCGGCTGGAACGGCTTCACCACGAAGTCCTTCGCGCCGGCCTGGATGGCCTCGACGACGAGTGACTGCTGGCCCATCGCGCTGCACATCAGCACGCGCGCGTTGGGGTCGAACTTCGTGATCTCGCGGACGGCATCGATGCCGCCCATGTCCGGCATCACGATGTCCATCGTCACGAGGTCGGGTCGCAGCGCCTTGTAGCGCTCCACCGCCTGGGTCCCGGTCTCGGCTTCGCCCACGATCTCGAATCCCGCCTGCTGCAGGATGTCGCCGACCATCGTCCGCATGAAGATCGCGTCGTCGCAGATGAGCACTGTCGGAGCCACGTTCAACCGTCCATTCGAAAAGGTCGTATGATCACGTCGGCGTCCATCAGGAGCGCCGTGCCGTGTTCCAGCCGCACCATGCCCGCCACCATGCCGTCGGCGGACCGCGCCCCTTCGACGGGCTCCACCCGCGCATCCTCGGCCGCCGCGACCGCGTCGACGGCGTCGACCCGCACGCCGACCACCTTCGGCCCCGACTCCACCATCAGCACTGACTGCCCCGCTCCCGGCGGCAGGCCCAGGCGGTTGGCCAGGTCCACCACCGTCACGACCGTTCCTCGCAGGTTCAGCAGGCCGAGCACCCACTCTGGCGCGCCCGGTAGCCGGGTTGGCGTCCGCGACGGGATGATCTCCCGCACCGACGACATCACCCATGCCACGCGCTGTCCGCCTACCCTGGTGATCAGGTAGCGCGGCGCCGCCGGATCAGCCGATTCCTCTATAGAAGCCAAGGTACTCCAGCGGATCAGGGTGGGCAAACCATGACGGCTCACCCGCAGCGGTGGCCAACGACTTGCGAAGATCATCCGGCAATGGCGACCGCAGGTCGAGCTGGGCGCCCGTCACCGGGTGATTAAAGACGAGCCAGGCGGCATGAAGGAAATGTCGCTTCGGCGGAAGGGCCATCAACCGCCTTCCGCCGCCCCCGCCGTACGTGTCGTCCCCGATGACCGGATGCCCGATCGACGCGAGGTGGACGCGGATCTGGTGGGTACGGCCGGTGTGCAGGTGCGCTCGAAGGAGATCGCCGGAGTCGAACCTCGCCAACCGCACGAAGTCGGTCTTGGCGGTGCGGCCTTCGGGACGGACAGCCACGCGCGTGCGGTCGTGCGGGTCGCGGCCCAGCGGCTTGTCGACGGTGACCACGTCCTCGGTCAGGTGCCCCCAGCACATTGCGGCGTACCGGCGCTTCACGCGCCGGGCCGCCATCGCCGCACTGAGCACGCGATGCGCGCCGTCGGTCTTGGCGACGACGAGCAGGCCGGAGGTCTCCTTGTCGAGACGGTGCACGAGCCCCGCGCGTTCGGGGGCGCCGCCTGCGGCGAGACCCTGCCCTCGCCCCATCAGCGCGTTGACCAGCGTCCCGCTCCAGTTGCCGGGCGCCGGGTGCACCACCATGCCCGCCGGCTTGTCGACGACGACGAGTTCCTCGTCCTCGTACACGACGCGGACGGGAATCTGCTCCGGCGTTATCTCACGACCGACCGGCGCGGGCACGTCGACGGCGACGACGGCGCCCGGCTCGGGCCGAAAGCTCGCCTTCTCCGCGCGGCCGTCGGCGAGCACGCGCCCTGTCGCGATCAGCGTCGCCGCCTGGGTGCGCGAAAGTCCCGAGTGCCTGACGATGATGAGGTCCAGCCGCTCGCCGCCATCCTCCGCGACGACGGTGAACACATGCCGCCCGGGGGCCCATGGTTCGGTGGGTCTTGTCGTGTCCGCGTTCACGTTCCCGGCCCTCAGCGGGTGGCCGGCGCGTTCGCCTCTTGCGACTTGGCGTGCCGCTCCAGCGCGACGCGCTCATCTTCTTCCCGCCAGAGCACGACCGCGAGCAGCACGGCGCCACAACTCACCGCGATGTCCGCGACGTTGAACGTCGGCCACCGCCATGCGCCCACGCCGACGTCGAGGAAGTCGACGACGCCGCGCGACGACCTCAGCCGGTCCACCAGGTTGCCGATGGCGCCGCCGGCGACCATCGCGATCGCCACGACCTTCGTGCGCTCGCCCGGCGCGCTCGCGCGATACATCCGCCAGAGCACCACGAGCGCCACCAGCGTGAGCGCCGTGAAGATCCACCGCGACCACGGCCCGAGGTGCAGGCCGAACGCCGCCCCGGGATTGTAGACCAGCGTCAGCCGCACCGCGTCGCCGATGACGGGGTGCGGCACGTATGCCGGTGAGAGGCGGTCCACCGCCAGCAACTTGGTGATCGCGTCGAGCACGACGATCCCGAGCACGATCGAGAGGAACCGCGAGGCCCGCACCGGCGCGTCGCTCACTTCTTGCCGTCTTCTTCGCGCTGCTTGCACTCGATGCAGTAGCGCGCGTGGGGCAGCGCGTCGAGCCGGTCGAAGCCGACCTCCCCGCCGCACTGGTGGCACTTCCCGAAGTCGTCCGGCGTGCGGTAGAGCCGGCGCAGCGCCTGGTCGACATGCCACAGGAACCGGCCTTCCTTCGACGCGAACAGGAACGCCTTCTCGCGCTCCATCGCATCCGTGCCCTGGTCGGCCATGTGGAACGAGTACGCGCTCAAGTCGCCGTCGGCCCCTTGCGGCGTGTTGCCGAACGTCTCGTCGTAGTGACCCAGTTCCTTGAGGACACGGCGGCGCTCTTCCAGCAGGCGCTTCTCGAAATGGGCGATCTGCTTCTTCGAGAGCGGCTTGAACTTCCTTTCTCCGGCTTCTGCTGTCTGGGTCGGCATCGTCAGATGTCCTTGAAAAGAGCGATGCGTGCGGCGGGTCCGTCGAGATCGATCTCGGCGTTCCCGGTCCACGCGATGGTCGTGGGCAGCGCGTCACCGACCGTGACGGGCTCCCGGGCCAACACTTCGCGCGCGATCCATGAAAGATGCCCATGGAGCGCGTCCTGCACATCGACCGGTGCGGCGATCGCGAGCCGGATCCGGTCGCTCACGTCGAGCCCCGATTCCTTTCGCAGCCGCTGCACGCGGCTCACCACTTCCCGCGCCATCCCCTCGGCGCGCAACGCCGGCGTCACCGCCGGGTCGAGCGCCACCGAGAACCCCTCGCCCTGCTGCACCACCATCGAGGTCGACGCGTGCGCGGTGATCACCACCCGCTGCGCGTCCAGCTCCAACGCGCCATGTCCCGGCACCTCCGCGGTGACGGTGCCCCCCGCCTCGATCGTGCGCAGGTCCTCCTGCGAGAGCCCTTCGACGATGGGCTTGGCGGCCTTCATCGCCGCTCCAAGTACCTTGCCCAGCACCGGAAAGTTCGGTTTGCCCTCCAACCGCACCCAATCCGCCGCCGAATCCGCGAAGCTCACCCGCTTGATGTTCAGCTCCGCCTCGACGATCGGGGCGATCATCTCGTGCCACGCCGGCGCCACGCCGGGTGTCACGCAAGTCATCGACGAGAGTGGCTGGCGCACCTTGATGCCGGCCACCTCACGCGCCGCGCGGCCAAGCGTCGAGAGGGTGCGCGCGGCGGCCATCGCCCGCTCGAGCTCCGGCTGTCGCGCAGCCTCGCCATCCTGCCGAACACGGATGTATCCGGCGAGGTGAACCGACGTTCCCGTCAGCTCCACGTGGATCCAGTCGGAGATGAACGGGGCGAAGGGCGCCAGCAACCGGCAGGTCACGACCAGCACCTCGTGCAGCGTCGCGAACGCCGCGCGGTTGTCGTCGCCGGACACTTCGTAGAACCGGCCGCGCGAGAGGCGCACGTACCAGTTCGCCACGTCCTCCGTCACGAAGTCCATCAGCGCGCGGCTCGCCGCCGTCGCGTCGAACTCCTCGAGGCGCGCATCCACCTCCGCCTCGACGGCCGCCAGCCGCGAGAGCACCCATCGGTCGAGCACCGGACGGTCCGCCACCGCGGGATCCGCCGACGACGGGCTCCACCCGAAGTTGGCGTACTGCGCGAAGATGCCGCTGTACACGTTCCGCAGCGTGACGAGGAACCGTCCGGCGGACTCGCGGATCACGGACTCATCGAAGCGCCGCGGCACCCACACCTGCGAACTCGCCATCAGGAAGAGCCGTACGGCGTCGGCGCCATGCCGCGCGAGCACCACATGGGGCTCAACGGTGTTTCCCTTCGACTTCGACATCTTCTGGCCGGCGGCGTCGAGCACGAGGTCGTTCACCACGACCGCGCGATACGGTGCCGCCTCCGCGTCCGACGCGTTGTTCGGCAGCGCGTCGCCGAGTCCCGTCGAGATCGCCAGCAGCGAGTAGAACCAGCCGCGCGTCTGGTCGACGCCTTCGGCGATGAAGTCAGCCGGGAAGTAGCGCGCGACCTTCTCGGCGCTCCCCTGCTTGTGCGGGAAGCCCCACTGCGCGAACGGCATCGAGCCCGAGTCGAACCAGGTGTCGATCACCTGCGGCACGCGACGCATCGTGCCCGTGCCGCTCGGCGCGGGCCACGTGTAATCGTCCACGTACGGCTTGTGCGGGTCGAAGTCCTTCGGCAGCGCCTTCCCCACCTTCGCCGCCAGCTCGGCGTACGAGCCCAGCACTTCCATCTCCGCGGGGTCCGCGTCGTTGACCCACACCGGCAGCGGCGTGCCCCAGTAGCGGTCGCGCGAGATCGCCCAGTC
Source organism: Gemmatimonadaceae bacterium (assembly GCA_035538035.1). Taxonomy (GTDB): domain Bacteria; phylum Gemmatimonadota; class Gemmatimonadetes; order Gemmatimonadales; family Gemmatimonadaceae; genus Pseudogemmatithrix. The sequence goes on from DATLLD010000134.1 coordinate 21,520, forward strand.
GATGTTGTTCTCGAGCCATCCGCCGAACCGGCCCGAGCCGATCTCCGGCGGATTCCAGTTCACGCGCGCGTTCCGCGACATCATCGCGTCGCGATATGCCGTCGTGCGGATGAACCAGCTGTCCCGGGCGTAGTAGAGCAGCGGCGTGCCACACCGCCAGCAGTGCGGATACGAGTGCACGAACGCCTGCGCCTTCCATAGCTGGTCGCGCCGCTTCAGTTCCTCGATGATCAGCGGGTCGGCGTGCTTGACGAACTTGCCGCCGACCAGCGGCATCGAGGCCGGGAACTCGCCGCGCCCGTCGACCGGGTTCACGAATGCCAGCCCGTGTCGCTTGCCCGCGGCGTAGTCATCCGCGCCGAACGCCGGGGCCATGTGCACCACGCCCGAGCCGTCGTCCGCCGTGACGAAGTCCTCGGCGACGATCACCTCATGCGCGCCCTCGGCCGGATACTCGACCCAGTCGAGCGGACGCTTGTAGCGCATGCCGACGAGCTCGGTGCCCTTCATCGTCGCCACGACATCCCAGCGCTCCTCGTGGCCCGCGCCGAGCACCGCGCTCGCCCGCGCCTCCGCGAGGATGATCGTCCAATCGTCGACGTTCTTCTTGCGCAGCTCGACGTAGGTGAGGTCGGGATGCACCGCCAGCGCGACGTTCGAGACGAGCGTCCACGGAGTCGTCGTCCAGACGACGATCCGCCGACGCGTGCCGGGAGCACCGGCCACCAGGTCAAGCGCGACGTACACCGACGGATCCTCGACGTCCTCGTACCCCTGCGCCACCTCGTGCGAGCTCAGCGACGTGCCGCAGCGCGCGCAGTACGGCAGGATCTTGTGCCCGAGATAGAGCAGCTTGCGCTCGTGCAGCGTCTTCAGCGCCCACCAGACGCTCTCCACGTACTCGTTCGAGTACGTCACGTAAGGGTCCGAGTAGTCGAGCCAGTACGCCATTCGCGCACTGAGCTGCTCCCAGTCCCCCTTGTACGTCCAGACGCTCTCGCGGCACAGGCGATTGAACTCGGCGACACCCACGCGCTCGATGTCCTGCTTGCCCGAGATGCCGAGCGCCTTCTCCACCTCGATCTCCACCGGCAGTCCATGCGTGTCCCACCCCGCCTTGCGCGGCACATGGAAGCCCTTCATCGCACGGTGCCGGCAGAAGAGGTCCTTCACCGTGCGGGCGAACACGTGATGGATGCCGGGACGCCCGTTCGCCGTGGGCGGTCCCTCGTAGAACACCCATGCGGGCGCGTCGGCGCGCATCTCCTGCGCGGCCTCGAACACGCCGTCGCGCGTCCAGCGCGCGGCGACCTCATGCTCGAGCTTGTCCGCGGTGTGTTCCGTACCGAGGGTACGGTACAGCGTCGTTCCGGTGACTGTCACATGCGCTCCAGGACGCCGCGCACGAGCGCCGTCAGTTTCGGTTCGGCCACGCCGGCCACGGCGAGGATCCGCTCGATCGACGCCGGCTCGAGCGAGTCCGGCAGGCACTGGTCGGTGATGATCGAGCAGCCGAGCACGCGCATGCCGCCCTGCACGGCGACGATGACTTCGGGCACGGTCGACATGCCCACGACGTCGGCACCCAGCCCGCGCAGCATGCGATACTCGGCGCGCGTCTCGAGGTTCGGGCCGGCGACCGCCACGTACGTGCCCTCGCGCAGCGTCGTGCCCTGCTCCACCGCGACCGAGCGCGCGAGCGCGCGCAGTGCTTCGTCATACGGCGCGCTCATGTCCGGGAAGCGCGCCCCGTGCCACGCCTCGTGCGGACCGATCAGCGGATTGTCGCCGAGCAGGTTGATGTGGTCCGCGATCAGCATGAGGTCGCCCGGCGCCCACTCCGGATGCATGCCGCCGCAGGCGTTCGAGACGACGAGCGTCGACGCGCCGAGCGCGCGCATCACGCGCACCGGGAAGGTGACCTGGCGCAGCGAGTAGCCCTCGTAGGCGTGGGCGCGCCCTTGCATCGCCACCACGCGCTGGCCGCCCAGCGTACCGAGCAGCAGCCGGCCGCTGTGCGATTCCACCGTCGAGAGCGGAAAGCCCGGCACGGCATCGTACGGGATGGCGGCCTCGACATCCATCGCCGCAGCAAGGCCGCCGAGGCCGGTGCCGAGGATGATGGCCACGTCGGGCACGAGCGCCGTGCGCGCGCGCACTGCCGCCACCGCGAGCGCGACCGATTCGCTCGCGTGGAGGTCGCGGACCGTGGGTTCGAGGACCGTGCCGCTCATGCGCGTGCGTTCACTTCGTCCGGCACGTCGGTGCTGGCCGGCGGAGGCTGCTTCTCCGCGGCGCTCGCCTCGGCGAGGTGACGCTCGGCGAGGATGCGGAGCTGCGCGACGTACGAGCGGCGGACGCGGTCGAGGCGCTCGATCTCCGACTTCAGCGCACCCACGTGCGCCCGCGCGCCATCGGCGATGCGGTCCGCTTCCATGTGCGCCTCGCGGATGATCAGGTCCGCTTCCTGCGATGCCTGCGCCTTCATGTCGCCGCGCAGCTGCTGGGCGCTGACCAACGCGTCGTTGAGCGCCTTGTCGCGTTCGCGGAACGCGCGCAGCTGCTCATGGAAGTTCCGCGCCTTGGCGTCGAGGTCCTGGTTCATCCGCGCGAGCCGCTCGAGCTCGTCCGCGACCTGCTCGCGGAACTGGTCGACGCTCGCCTTGTCGTAGCCGCGCATCGCCGTGCCGAACTCGAAGCGCCGCGCATCGACCGCGGTGAAGTGGAAAGAGTCCTCTGCATCCATTGTCGTTCAGCTCCTCGCGCCAAAGAGAACCGTCCCCAGCCGCACGATCGTCGCGCCTTCCTCGACGGCGATCTCATAATCGCCGGACATCCCCATCGACAACTCACTGGCCGTGTGGCCCGCTGCACGAAGCACTTCGAGCGCCGACCGCGCCCCGCCGAACACCGTGCGCAACGTGCGCTCGTCCGCATCCAGCGGCGCCATCGTCATCACCCCGCGTACACGCAATCCTGCCGTGCCGTGCAGACGTTCGGCGAGTTCCGGGAGCGCGGTCGGCGCGTAGCCGCCCTTGCTCTCCTCTCCCGAGACGTTCACCTGCACCAGCACGTCGATCGCCTTTCCGGCGCGCCGACCCACCGCATCTGCTGCACTCACCAATCCATCGCGGTCGAGGGCGTGAAAGAGCGCGAACCGCGTCAACGCCTTGGCCTTGTTCGTTTGCAGGTGCCCGATCAAGTGCCATCGAATGCCGCGGCATGCTTCACCCTGCGCCTCGACCTCATCCAGCTTACGCACCGCCTCCTGCACCTTGTTCTCGCCCACATCATCGATGCCCGCGGCGTGCGCCGCGAGCACCGCGTCGGCGCCATGCGTCTTCGTCACGGCG
>DATLLD010000135.1:0-14209 GCA_035538035.1 Gemmatimonadaceae bacterium
GCGGCTCGAGGTGCACCATCGTCCATCGTGCCGCGGCCGCCCGGTCGCCGTCCAGGTGGAGGATGCGCGCATCAGTCGCGTCCAGCGATACCGCGAACCGGTCGAGCGCGTGCCCGAGCCCCGTCCCGATCGCCTTGATGTACGCCTCCTTGCGCGTCCAGAGCCTGTAGAAGCCGCGCAACCTTTCCGCGTCGGGAAGCGAGAACAGCGCCTCACATTCTTCCGGCGCGAAGTGCCGCTCCGCCACCGGCTCCATGTCGTCCATCGCGCTCACCTCCTCGACATCCGCGCCGATCACGACATCATCAGACACGGCCAGCAATGCCAGTCCGGCCGAATGACTGAGATTGAACTCGAGCGCACCGGCCAGGCGGCCGCCGAGCATCGGCTTTCCGTGCGCGCCGGCCGCGAACTCGATCTCCTCCGGGCGCACGCCGAGCGCCTCGCCGAGGATCCGTCGCAATGCGCTGCGCGAGGCCGTCCATCGCGCGCGGTCGCGGTCGTACCTGAATCGGCCCGCGCGTGCGCGCTCCGCCGCCGTCAAAAAAGACACCTGGGCCGCGCCTTCGATCGTCTCCGGCGGCAGGTCCAGGTCGATCCACCAGGCGGACGTCAAGCGACCGGCCTCACCGCACGCCGTCGAGCCTGAGGACGAACACCATCACCGAGTTGGCTGGCACCTTCCCCGTCGCGCGGCTGCCATACGCATACCGCGATGGTACCACGAGCTGCCGGGTGCCTCCCGTTCGCATGCCGCGCACGCCCAGGTCCCATCCGCGGATGACCGTGCCCTCGCCGACCTCGAAGGCGAGCGGTCGCGCACCCGGCGCGGTGCGGTCGACCTCCGTGCCATCGGCGAGATACGCGATGTAGCTCATCAGCACTTCCCGGCCGGGCATCGCCGGCACGCCCGTGCCTTCCTCGATGTCGCGGTAGTAGATGCCCGTCGGCAGCCGCGTCATTGCCAGCAGCACCACGTTCAGGTCGGGCGCGAACGTCGTCGCCTCGAGCTGCGCATCTCGTTCGTCGAGCATGGCGTCCGCTGCGTCGACCGTTGGCTCCGGCGCGCCCGCTGCCCTCGAGCCGCCGCAACCGGCGAGGGAGCCGGCCAGCAGCGTCAGGATCAAGGAGGTCGTCCTCGACCACCACCAAACAGATACGCGCCTGCCTCGCATTGCCGCCTCCGAATCTGAAGCCAGCCGGATGATCAGTGACGAGCGAATTCTAGCGCGTGCAATGGAACCCGGTCGAGGCGACCTCCGTACGGTTCCCGTTTCTCTCCACCATTCCTACGCCGGGACTCCGCATGCGCGCCGCACTCGTCTCCTCACTCACTCTCGCGCTCGCCGTCGCCGCAGCGCCTTCGCCCGCCTCCGCCCAGCTCGGCGGCCTCATTAAGCGGGGCGCCGGACGCGCCGTCGACAAGGCCGTCGACAAGTCGATCGACAACAAGGTCAAGGCATCCACCGCGCCGGCGCCGACCTTCGACGACGAAGTCCTCGAACTCACCACGGAACGCATTGACCAGGTGGTGAAGGGCATGAAGGCCTTCAACAAGGCACAGGCCGCCGCCGACGTGCCCGGCGCCATGAAGGCGTTCGAGGCGGCCGATGGGCGTTCGCAGGCGTTCTCCAACAAGTACAGCGAGCAGCGCTACGAGTTCGAGCAGAAGAACCGCGTCATCGAGGAGTGCCGCGACGACGCCTTCAGCGCCCAGCGCGAGAAGAACGATGCCGAGATCGAGCGTCGCATGGCCACGCTGCGCAACGAGCCCGCGAAGCTGCAGGCCATCTCCGCCAAGGCGATGGAGTGGAACCCCAAGCTCCAGGCGATGCTCGCGAAGGGCGATACCGCCGGCGCGCAATCGGCAATGCTTCAGATGCAGAAGGAGATGGCGGCGATCGGCGGGTTCGCCATCGACCTCGACAGCGCGAAGGTCAACACCAAGTGCGGCAAGCCAGCGCCCAGGCCGTCGTGGCTCGCCGAATGGGAACGCGCCGACGCCGAGGCCAAGGTGCTTGCCGAGCGCGTGCGCGAGGCCGAGACTGCCGGGCAGGATGAGGCCGTGACCGCCAGTGGGCTCGAGGGTCGCCAGTTCCACGTTGCGCGCGAGCGCATCGAGAGCTTCGTGAACGACGGCAAGATGGGTTTCTCCAAGAAGGAGAAGGAGGCCCTCGGTCCGCGAAAGGCCGAGCTCAAGGCCTACTTCCCGGAGGGTTGATCCGCGCTCGCCTCGCCGCCGCGGCCCTCCTGCTCGCGGCGGCCAACCCGGCCCGCGCGCAGGACGGCTCGCTCGCGCTTCGCGGCGAGGCCAGCGCTCCGGCTTTCTGGCACGCGCGCTCAGCGCCGCGGCAGTGGCTCGCGCCGCATGATGCGCTCATGCGGTCGATCATCTGGCGTCCCACGCATTCCGCGCACGTCGAGTGGGCGGAGCTCGAGCTGCGCGGCGGCGGCGAGGCTCGCTTCACGCGCGTCGTCGTCGTGCGCATGGACCCTGCGGGACTCCGGTTCTCGCTGGCGCGCCGAACAGTGCGCGGCAAGAACACTTCCGCGCCAGGCTGGAACCTCGCTGACGCGCCCGCCGACGCCGTCGTCGCCCTCAACGCCGGCCAGTTCACCAGCGCGATGCCATGGGGCTGGCTGGTGCTGGACGGCGCCGAGCGGCTCGCTCCCGGCACCGGTCCCCTCAGCTCCGCCTTCCTCGTGACGCGCGAGGGCCGCGTCGAGTGGGTCGATGGCGACGCGCTCGCGAAGCATCGCGCCCGGAAGGACATCGCCCTCGCCTTCCAGAGCTATCCGTCATTGCTCGTCGGAGATGGCGAGCTGCCCGCGCCGCTTCACACCGACTCCGCGAGCCTCCTGCGGCCGGCGCTCCCGCGCGAAGCCGATATCAGCCGCACCCATCGCGACGCGCGGCTCGCACTCGGCGTCGACCGCAGCGGCCGCGTGCTGATCGCCCTCACTCGCTTCGACGGGCTTGGCGGCGCGTTCGCGCGGCTGCCGTTCGGCTTCACAGTGCCGGAGATGGCCGCACTCATGGGGGCGCTCGGTGCGCAGAGGGCGATGCTTCTCGACGGCGGCATCTCGGCGCAACTGCTCGTGCGGACGGCTGGCGGGGACGAGCGCTTTTCCGGGCTCCGTCGCGTGCCGCTCGCGCTGCTCGTGCGCGAGCGTTCGCCGCACGCGCCCGTCGGTGCGACCACGCGCTAGTACCGCGCGAGCAACAGCGTCAGTACCGCGCGTGCAACTGCGTCAGTACCGCGCGTGCAACTGCGTCAGTACCGCGCCAGATACTGCTCGAGCTCCCACGCCGACACCTGCGAGATGTACTCCCGCCACTCCTGCCGCTTGGCCGCGAGGAACTGCTGCGTGACGTGCGGGCCCAGGGCCGCCGTCATCTCCGCATCCTTCTCGAGTTCGTCGCACGCCTCGTTCAGGTCGCGCGGCAGGTCGTCGATGCGCAGCCGGCGCCGCTCGCGGAACGACATCTCCCAGATGTTCTCGTTCACCGGCTCGCGCGACGTGGCTTCCGTCTCGATGCCGTCGAGCCCCGCTGCCAGCATCACCGCCAGCGCGAGGTACGGGTTCGCCGACGGGTCCGGCGATCGCAGCTCCACCCGCGTGCCGGCCCCGCGCCGCGCGGGCACGCGGATCAGTGGCGACCGGTTCTTCATTGACCACGTCACGTTCACCGGCGCCTCGTAGCCATCCACCAGCCGCTTGTACGAGTTCACCAGCGGGTTCGTGATCGCGCTCATGCCGCGCGCGTGCTTGAGCAACCCGCCTATGTAGTGCAGTGCCGTCCGTGACAGCTGGTACTCGCCCTTCGCATCGAAGAACGCGTTCTCGCCCTTCCGCGAGAGCGACTGGTGCGTGTGCATCCCGCTGCCGTTCTGCCCGAACACCGGCTTCGGCATGAACGACGCCACCAGGCCGAACTGCTGCGCCACCTGCTTCACCACGAACCGGAACGTCGTGATGTCGTCCGCGGTCGTCAGCGCATCGGCGTAGCGGAAGTCGATCTCGTGCTGGCCGTGCGCCACCTCGTGGTGCGCCGCTTCCACCTCGAACCCGAGCTGCTCGAGCGTCGCCACGATCGCTCGCCGCGCGTCCTCGCCGCGGTCCATCGGCGCGAGGTCGAAGTAGCTCCCGACATCGTGCGTGTGCGTCGCCACGCCGCCGTTCACCGCCGGCCGGAAGAGGAAGAACTCCGCCTCCACGCCCGCATTCATCACGTAGCCCAGCTTCTCCGCGCGCGCGATCTGCCGCTTGAGCACCTGCCGCGGGTCACCCTCGAACGGCGTGCCGTCCGTCGTCACCACGTCGCAGATCACCCGCGCCACGCGCGTGTCGGGGTCGCCCCACGGGAGCGTCCGGAACGTCGAGTGGTCTGGACGCAGCAGCATGTCCGATTCCTCCACGCGCACGAACCCTTCGATCGACGAACCGTCGAACACGATGTCCCCGGCGAGCGCCTTCTCGAACTGCGACGCGGGCACCTCGACGTTCTTGTTGATCCCGAGGATGTCGGTGAACTGCAATCGCAGGAAGCGGACCTGGTTCGACCGCGCGAGGTCGAGCACGTCCTTCGCGGTCGCTCCGCGGAGATTCGTCTCCGGCGCGGATTTCGGGGTGCCTGGCATGGGCGCAATATCGGCCCTCCGGAGTGCCGCGCGCCATTGTCCTTCCGGCCGAGCCATTCGGTTAGCTTTGTCCGATGCCGAAGAACTGCTCGAACTGTGGCGCCGCCCTCGGCGAGAACGCCAAGTTCTGCCACCGCTGCGGGAATCCCGTGGGCGGAGCATCGACAGATGGCCCCGCCGGTCGCGCGCCCTCGGGCGCGCCGGCCGGCAGCGGCGCCGGTTTCCAGCACGCGCTCCCCTGGGCCGTCGCGGGCATCGCCCTGCTCTGCCTCCTCGCGTTCATCGTCGGGCAGAACTTCAGCGGCAGGAAGGCGCCGCCGGCCGGCCCGCCGATGTCCACCGCTCCCACCGCGGGCGGGGCAAATCCCCGCGCCGTCGACATCTCCCAGATGTCGCCCGACGAGCGCGCCGACCGGCTCTTCAACCGCGTCATGGTCTATGTGTCCGAGGGCAAGAGCGACTCCGTGCAGTTCTTCGCGCCCATGGCCATCCAGAGCTTCGAGGCCCTCGCTCCGCTCAACGCGCATCGCCGTTACGACCTCGGCCTGCTCGGTGTGGTGAGCGGCGACGGTGCGATGGCGCGCGCCCAGGCGGACTCGATCCTCGCCGAACAGCCGTCACACCTGCTCGGCCTCCTTCTCGGCATGCGCGCCGCCGGCCTGCAGCTCGACGCGGCTGCGCGGCGCGACTATTCCGAGCGCTTCCTCTCCGCACTCGCGAGCGAGCGGGCCAAGCAGCTCCCTGAGTACATCGACCACCAGGCCGACATCGATGCGGCCCTGCGCGAAAACCCCACTGGACCCCGTTGATGACCGACACCCAGAAGCCCCAGGAAGCCCAGCGCACGATTCGCGTGGCGCATTCGCCCGACAGCGACGACGCGTTCATGTTCTACGCCCTCGCCACCAACAAGGTGGACACCGAGGGACTCGCATACGTCCATGAACTGCAGGACATCGAGTCGCTGAATCACCGGGCCATGCGCGGTGAGCTCGAGGTCACGGCGGTCTCCATCCACGCCTATGCCGACATCGCCGACCGTTACGCGCTGCTCCCGAGCGGCGCGTCGATGGGCGACAAGTACGGCCCGCGGCTCGTCGCACGCGAACCGATGACGAAGGCCCAGGTGAAGGGCAAGCGCATCGCCGTGCCCGGCCTCAAGACCAGCGCGTACCTGGCGCTGCGTCTCTACGAGCCGGACTTCGAGGCGGTCGTGATCCCGTTCGACGAGATCGAACAGGCCGTGGTGGACAAGAAGGCGGACATCGGACTGCTCATCCATGAAGGACAGCTGACCTTCGCGGACATGGGGCTGTCGCTGATCGCCGACCTCGGCGAGTGGTGGTTCGAGGAGACCGGCCTGCCGTTGCCGTTGGGTGGCAACGTCATCCGAAAGGACTTCGGCGAGGCCATGATGAAGAAGATTGCGCGCCATCTTCACGCCAGTATCGCGTACGCACTGAATAATCGCGAGGCTGCGCTGGACCACGCCATGCAGTACGCCCGCGGGCTCGACCGCTCCAAGGCCGACACTTTCGTCGGCATGTACGTAAACGACTGGACGCTCGATTACGGCGATCGCGGACGCGAGGCCATCCGGCTCTTCCTGGAGCGGGGCGTCCAGGCCGGAATCATCCCGCGCACGGTCAAGGTCGAGTTCGTGCAGGAACACTGATTCTGGGCGACATTCGGGTCGATACTTGCGGGACCCACTGAAGTGACCGACCGTTGACTCTGGTCGGACGCGGTTCCATCGACGATTTCCCCGAAAAAAGCTAGTCCTGGAGTCTTTCTGGTGATGTCCGACCCAAGAGCCGGCACCCCCTCGCGCCTCACCCGAGCGATCCGCGCCGTCACCGAACCATCGGTGCGGCGCATCCTCGTCGTCGACGACGAGGACATGATCCGGAGTTCCCTCGGCAAGTTCCTGCGCTCGCGCGGGTTCGAGGTCACCACCTGTGACTCGGCCGCCGCCGCGCTCGAGGCGCTGCATGCCGAGCGCTACGTCGCCATGCTGGCCGACGTGCGCATGCCCGGCATGTCCGGGCTGGAACTCGTCCCTGCCGCCCTCGCGATCGACGCCGATCTCGCCGTCATGATGCTCACGGCCGTGAACGACGCCCCGACCGCCACCGAGGCGCTTGCCCAGGGCGCGATGGACTATCTCATGAAGCCCATCGAGCTCGGCGACCTCGCCACCGCCGTCGAGCGCGTGCTGCACAAGCGCGACCTCTCGATCGAGCAGCGCAAGGTCGAGCGCCTCATCCGCGAGGAGGTCGCCGCGCAGACGCAGGAGTTGGGGCGCGAGCGGCAGATGCTGCATGGCATGGTCGTCGATGTCGTGCGCGCGCTCGTCAACGCGCAGGAGGCCAAGGACGCGTTCCTCCGCGGCCATTCCGACCGCGCCGCCGATCTTGCCGCCTCCATCGCCACCGCGATGGGCATGTCGGACGACGAGATCGACACGCTTCGTCTTGCCGGACGCCTCATGGATGTCGGCAAGATCGGCATCCGCGAGTCGGTGCTCAACAAGCCCGGCAGCCTGACCGACGAGGAGTTCGCCCACGTGCGCGACCATGTGCGCATCGGGCTCGACATCCTGTCGTCGATCAAGCCGATCGCCCATGCGTTGCCGGCCATCGCGGATCATCATGAGCACTGGGACGGCAGCGGTTATCCGCGCGGCCTCGCGGGCGAACAGATCGTGATGGGCGGCCGCATCCTCGCCGCCGCCGATGCCTACGATGCGCTCACCTCTCGCCGGGCCTGGCGCGATCCGCTCTCGCCGCCGGACGCCATCGAGTTCCTCGGAGAGCGAGCCGGCACGCTGCTCGACCCGCAGGTGTACGCAGCCCTGCGGTCGGTGGTCACCCGTCGAAAGACCCTCCAGTTCCTCGACGCGGTCACGGAGTAGCATCGGAAGCGCGACTGGGCCGTCGTCATCGGACATCGAGGGGCGTCGCAACCGGGTTGCGGCGCCCTCGGTCGTTTTTGCGACCGCGAACGCTGAACGGCAACCTCTCCTTGTACGTTTACCCTCTGATGATCCTCAATTTTTCTGCCACGCGGCTTCTCCTGCTGATCGGCCTCGCGCCGGTCGGCCTCGCCGCCCAGGCCCCCGACACGCTCCGTCTCGCAGTCGGTGATGCCGTCACGCGCATCCTCCGCACCTCCGACGAAGCCCGCCTCGCCAGCGCCCAGGTAGAGCTCGCCGACGCGCAGGTGCTTTCCGCGCGCGCCGCCGGCCTCCCGCAGCTGCGCCTCAACTCCACCTACACGCAGGTCCTCAAGAACGCCCGCGCCGAGATCGTCGGCTCCGTCTTCGGCCAGGCGTTCACGTACAACACGAATCTCCAGCTGCAGCAGTCGCTCTTCCAGGGCGGACGCATCGTCGCCGCCTCGCAGGCGGCGACGCGCTTCGGGCGGGCGGCCGAGCTCACCCGCGACGAGGTTCGCTCCCAGCTCGCCGTCGACGCGCAGCGCGTCTACCTCAATGCCATCTTCACGGCGCGCATCGCCGACATCCAGCGCCGCAACCTCGCGCTCGCGGACGACCGGCTGGCCCAGGTCGAGCAGCTCGAGCGCGCCGGTCGCAGCTCGCGCTACGATGTCCTCCGTGCCCGCGTCGAGCGCGCCAACCTCGAGCCGCTCGCGCTCCAGGCCGAGAGCGATCGCGTGCTGGCCGAGCTCGAGCTCAAGCGCCTGGTCGACATTCCCGTCACGCGACCTGTCGTGCTCACCACCGAGCTCGACCCCGCGACCGTCGAGCGTCTCGCCGCCGACGCCGCCGCCGACGCGTCGACAGACGGCGTGCGTCCCGCGGTGCGCGCCGCGGAGTTCTCCGCGCGCGCACGCGCCGCCGGTATCCGGGTGGCCCGTGCCGAGCTGCTGCCGACCATCACCGCCAGCTTCGGCTTCGGCTACCTCGCGCTGCCTGCCACCAACGGCTTCCCCGGCCGCATGGGCGAGACCTCCAACGCATTCTGCCCGGCCGGCTCCGCGCCGACGCGCATCTGCCAGAACAACGGGTGGTTCCCCGACCGCAACTTCGGCATCCAGATGAGCTGGCCGCTCTTCGACGGTCTCCGCGCCAAGGGCAACATCGACCTCGCGCAGGCGCAGTCGAAGATCGCCGACGTGCAGCTCCGCCAGGCGCGCGAGGAGGCCACGATCGACGTCGAGCGTTCGCGCGCCGAGCTCACGCGCGCGCAGTCCGCCTTCACCGCGCGCGCTTCCAATGTGCGCGAGGCCGAGGAGGCCTTCGAGCTCGCGACGCTGCGCTTCGGCCGCGGCATCGGCACCCAGCTCGAGGTCTCCGACGCCCAGTTCGCCCTGCTCAACGCGCGGTCCACCGAGGCCCGCGCCACCTTCGATCTCTACCTCGCGGTAGCCGAGCTCGCGCGGGTTCGCGCCAAGCCGATCCCGCTTCCCGACGGCGGCGTTGCCGCAGCAGGTTCCAGCCGCTGATGAAAAAGACCACGATGACACGTTCCGCCTCGGCCTTCGCCGCCTCGCTCGCGCTCATCCTCTCCGCCTGCGGCGGTGAGGGCGATGCCGCTCAAGCCAACACCGGAGGTGCGCCGGCCGGCGTCCAGGGCAAGGCGCCCGCCGGTACACAGCCGCCCGGGCCAGGGGCCGTCGGCGGTGGCGCCGCGGCGCCTCGCGGCGGCGGCTCCGTCGTCCTCTCGAGCGCCGACATCCACAAGGTCGGCGCCGGAGCAATCGAGGAAGGCGTCGCCGTCAGCGGCAACCTCCGCCCGATCGAGACCGTGAGCGTGCGCGCTCGAATCGAGGGCAACGTCACCGAGCTCCTCGTCCGCGAGGGCGACGTCGTCAAGACCGGCGCGGTCATGGCGCGGTTCGAGAGCACCGAGCAGGAGGCCGCGCTGCAGTCCGCCGAGGCCGACGAGCTCGCCGCTCGCACGGAATCGGAGACCGCCAAGTGGAACCTCGACCAGACCCGCGACCTCTTCAAGGCCGGCGCCGTCGCCGAGCGCGACATGCGCGCCGCGGAGCAAGCCGCCGCCACCGCCGACGCGCGCCTCGCGGCCGCCGTCTCGCGAGTGCGTGCCGCCAGCGCCGTCGCCCGCGACACCCGGGTCGTCTCGCCGGTCGACGGCGTCGTCGAGCGTCGCGACATCGAGAACGGTGAGCGCGTCAACCGCGGCGAGGAACTCTTCACCGTGGTGCGCAGTGACGTGCTCGAGCTGACCGCCGCGGTCCCCGCGCGTCGCGCCGGCGCGCTCAAGCGCGGCCAGCTCGTGCGCTTCAACGCCGACGGTCGCACCATCGAGGGGCGGGTCGCGCGCGTCAGCCCCACCATCGACCTGGCATCGCAGTCCGTCACCGTCTATGTCGAGGTGCCCAACCGCTCCCTTGCCATCAAGGGCAACGCCTTCGCCACCGGGCAGGTCATCGAGCGCGCGCTCCAGGGCCAGATCCTCGTGCCGCAGTCGGCCATCCGGCAGGCGGCCCCGGGAGCGGGCATCGGCGCGTTCGTCTGGAAGCTCGAGGGCGGCGCGCTGGTGAGCGCACCGGTCACGCTCGGCATCGTCGACGAGGGACGCGGGGTCGTCCAGGTCACCTCCGGCCTCGTCGCCGGCGATGAGGTCGTCGTCGGCAACGTCGGCATGCTCGGCGCCGGCATGCAGGTGCAGGTCATCGGCACTGAGTCCAAGGGAGTCCGCTGATGTTCCTTTCCGATGTCTCCATCAAGCGACCCGTCTTCGCCACGATGATGATGGTCGCGCTCGTCGTGCTCGGCACGGTGAGCTTCTTCCGTCTGTCCGTCGACGAATATCCCGACATCACCTACCCGACGATCGTCGTGCAGACGGTCTACCCGGGGGCGTCGCCGGACGTCGTCGAGCGTGAGCTCTCCAAGCCGCTCGAGGAGGCGCTCAACACCACCGAGGGCCTCAAGGAGATCACCTCGACCTCCACCGAGGGGGCCTCGCTCGTCCGTCTCCAGTTCCACCTCGGCGTCAACGTGCAGCAGATGCAGCCCGAGGTGCAGGGCAAGGTCGCCCGCATCCGGCGCCAGCTCCCTCGCGACATGGAGGAGCCGGTGATCGTGCGGTTCGACCCGAACGATCGCCCGATCATGAGCATCGCGCTGCAGAGCGAGACGCGGCCGATGCGCGAGCTCACCGACCTCGCCGACGAGGTCATCGGCACGCGCATCGAGGCCATTCCCGGCGTCGGCGGCGTGCAGGTGGTCGGCGGCGCGGCCCGCGAGATCCGCGTCGAGCTCAACCCGTCCGCGCTTCGCGCCTATGGCGTATCGCCGGCGCAGGTCGTGGCGGCGCTCGACCGCGAGAACCAGGAAGTTCCTGCCGGTCGCATCCAGCGCGGCGACAGCGAGCGGCTGGTGCGCATCACCGGCCGCATCACCGACCCGATGGCCTTCGGTGACGTCACCGTCGTCGTGCGGAACGGGGTCCCCGTGCGCGTCCGCGACGTCGGCTCCGTCGTCGACGGCACGGCCGAGAAGCGCAGCGGCTCCTACATGGGGCTCAATCCAGCGCTCTCGCTCGACATCCTCAAGATCACCGGCGCCAACACCGTCGAGGTCGCCGACCAGGTGCGCGTGGTCGTCGACGAGCTCATCGGGCAGCTGCCGTCGGACATCACCATGACCATCATCCGCGACGACTCGCAGAAGATCCGCGAGGCGCTGCACGACGTCGAGCTGACGCTCGTCCTCGGCGCGATCCTCACGGTGATGATCATCTACCTCTTCCTGAACTCCTGGCGCTCCACCGTCATCACCGGCCTCACGCTGCCGGTCGCCATCATCTCGAGCTTCTTCGCGATGTGGCTGTTCGACTTCACGCTGAACACGATGACGCTGCTCGCGCTCTCGCTCTCCATCGGCCTGTTGATCGACGACGCGATCGTCGTGCGCGAGAACATCGTGCGCCACGTCGCCATGGGGAAGGACCACTACCTGGCCTCGAAGGAGGGCACCGACGAGATCGGCCTCGCCGTCTTCGCGACCACGCTCGCGGTCATCGCGGTGTTCATCCCGGTCGCCTTCATGGGCGGCATGATCGGCCGCATCTTCTTCCAGTTCGGCGTCACCGTCGCGTTCGCCGTCTTCGTCTCGCTCTTCGTCTCGTTCACGCTCGACCCCATGCTGTCCTCGGTCTGGCACGACCCGGACGCCGAGGAGCACGGTGAGGAGGCGTACCGCCGCGCCGGGCCCATCCGCAAGATCGCGCTCCGGTTCGACGCCTGGTTCGAGCGCCTTGCCGACCGCTACCCCCCGATGCTCGAGAGGGCCGTCAAGCATCGGTGGATGGTCCTCGGCGGTGCGATGGGTTCCGTTGCGGTCGCCGCCGTCATCGCCGCCAGCATCGGCTTCACCTGGATGCCGGACTACGACGCCGGCGAGTTCAACGTCAGCTACCGCGCCCAGCCCGGCTCGCGCCTCGAGTACACGCTCGGCAAGGGCCAGTCCATCGACACCATCGTCAAGCGCATTCCCGAGGTCGCATTCACCTACCTGACCGTCGGCTCGGGCTTCCGCGGCACGACCACCAACGGCCAGCTCTTCGTGAAGCTGAAGCCGGCCAAGGACCGCTCCCGCTCCATGGCCGAGATACAGAACGAGCTGCGTCCGCAGCTGGGAATGGTCTCGGGCATCCGTCCGAGCATCGACGGCACACGGTCGATCTTCGGCGGCTTCCGCCAGCCGATCGTCGTGAACGTGCAGGGCCCCGACCCGGTGCGCCTCAAGCTCATCGCCGGCCAGGTGAACGACGTCATGCGGAACGTTCCCGGCATGGCCGAGCCGTTCTCGAGTGACGAAGGCGACATCCCGCAGCTCGACGTGCGCGTCGACCGCCAGCAGGCGTGGGCGGCGGGACTCGGCATCGGCAGCATCGCCGGCACGCTCCAGCCGCTCTTCACCGGCTCGCGCGCCACGCTCTGGCAGGACCAGCAGGGCTACTCGCATGATGTCCGCGTGGTCTACCCGGAGTCGCTCCGTGCCTCGGCGGAGGATGTCTCGAACATCCCGGTCACGGGTACGGCGATGGACGTCCGCACCGGACTCCCGGTCGCCATTCCGCTCTCGCAGGTGGCCGAGGTGCGCGCCGGCGTCGGGCCGCAGCAGATCGAGCGCAGGCAGCTCGAGCGGCAGATCTCCATCTCCGCGGGCGTCCTCCCCGGCGCCGCCGTCGGCGATGTCGCCGCGATGACGCTCGCCGCGTTGGATTCGATCGTCCTGCCGGCCGGTTACCGCACGGTCTTCACCGGAGACGTGCAGAACCTCAACGAGACCAAGGGCTACGTACTCGAAGCCATCCTGCTCGCGGTCGTGTTCATCTACCTGATCCTGGCGTCGCTCTTCGGCTCGTTCATGCAGCCGCTCGCGATCATGCTCTCGCTGCCGCTGTCGTTCCTCGGCGTCGCGCTGGCGCTGCTCTTCACCGGCGGCACCATCAACGTGATGTCGATGATCGGCATCATCATGTTGATGGGCCTGGTCACGAAGAACGGCATCCTGCTGATCGACTTCGTCAATCACTCCCGCGCCGAGGGCAAGGAGCGCCTCGCCGCGATCATGGAGGCGGGCCGCATCCGGCTCCGCCCGATCATCATGACCACCGCAGCGATGATCTTCGGCATGGTCCCGCTCGCGCTCGCCATCGGTGAAGGCGCCGAGCAGCGGTCGCCAATGGCCCACGCCGTCATTGGCGGGCTCATCACCTCGACCATCTTGACGCTGTTCGTGGTACCGGCAGTCTATACTTTGCTCGACGACATGGTCGTGTGGTTCGCCCGCCGCCGGCACCCGAAGGCGGTCCCGGCGACCGGTCCCGCGACCGAGACACCGGTCCTCGCCAGCAAGAGAGTGGAGCGCCCCGCTTGACTCAGGGGGGTGGTCCAGTGTATTCAGCGGTCTAGCGTATCTAGTGCCACCTGACAGGAGGCTTCAAATGCCGCGCAGTGGGGTTTTTTCTGACATGCTGTTCTCGGACCGGGACGATGATGCCGAAGAGACCGGTTTCGGCGGCGGCGGCGGCGGGAGCTCGTCCTACGAGGGTGACGAGGACGAGGACGGCGGTTGGGCGATCAACAAGGATCACTCGGACTCCCTCTGGGACTCGACCGACGAATCGGACGATGACGAGGAGGAGGGTGGAGTCGCTCCCGTAGCCGACACGGGTGACGAGGACGAGGAGGGCGACCTCTTCGGCGAATCCGCGCCGCCGCGCCGGCGTGGCCGCAAGCCCGCCGAGAAGCCGCGCGTCAAGAGCATCTTCGAGACGGGGGAGATGGAGATCCCAGTGATGCCGGAGCCGGTCGCGCCGAAGGTCGCGCCCAAGTCGGCCGCAAAGCCGGCCCAGAAGGCCGCGCTGGTCGCGGTCAAGACCGTCGCTGCCAAGACCGTGCCGTCGAAGGCCGTGGCGCCCGCGAAGAAGGCTGCGCCCGCGGCCAAGAAGGCGGCGAAGGCGGTCAAGGCCGCGCCCGCCAAGGCAGCCAAGAAGGCAAAGACAGCGAAGAAGGCGGCCGCCAAGAAGACCGCCGGCGCCGCGAAGAAGAAGACGGCCAAGAAG
>DATLLD010000136.1:0-2604 GCA_035538035.1 Gemmatimonadaceae bacterium
TGCTTGGCATACCACGAGCGTACCTCGACGGTCTTCACCCCGCGGATCACGAGCTCTGCCCACGGCTGCGGGATGGACAGGACGCGCATGGGGACCGAGGGCGAATGGTCAGGTGAACGGTCGGCCGGTGTCCGTCGACGGTGGAACCGAGCGGCTTCTCCTGAGAATCAGCACGAATCGCACGACGGCCGAAATCCACAGGAGAAGCGCAACACGTTGCCACTAAAGGCGTTGTGGCACAAGTCGCCGTAGCCTGGTGCCCAACTCCCCATTTCCGGGGGATAGGGTGAGGGGGCGAGCGCGCGACTCGTCACCAGCGCTGCGCGAACCGAGCAGTGCTATTGCACGAAAAAGGAATTCCGGCGGACGACCCAAAGGATGCTGGTGCACGACCCAAAGGATGCAGTGCACGACGCCGCACCCCTGCCGGTCAATCACTCTCGCGAGTTGCACGAAACGCCCGACACCATTTCGCGACGGAACTCTTCCGTCGCTCAGCTCTGCCGGCCTCGCGTGGGACGCGGGCGATGCCGGTGGTCATCCATCCGCGTCCACACCGTACCACAAAGGAGGAGGGTATGCAGAAGTCACAGATCCACGCTGGACAGTCGCTCCGCCAGGTGCAGCAGTTCCTGAGGGTGCACCAGGCCGTCCTGCCGTCGGCGGCCGCAAGCGCGGCGAAGCGCGAGTTGGATGCGGCCGTCGCCGAGCTGGATCGCGCGGCGACCGAGCAGGGAGGCCTCGTGCGCACCGTGCGCGGCGAGGTGCATCGTCGCCAGGAGCTCGAGCGCAAGCTGATCAAGAAGTACCTCACGCCGCTCGCGAAGCTCGCCAGGGCGTCGCTCCGCAGCACGCCGGAGTTCGCCGCGCTCACGCCCTCGTCGAAAACGCTGCAGAACGAGCGTCTGGCGCAGACGGCGCTGGTGATGGCGTCCGCAGCGGACAGGCACGTCGACGCGCTGCAGGCGGCGGAGTTCCCCGCGGACTTCCTGCCGCAGCTGCGCTCGGCGGCTGCGGAGGTGCAGCGTTCGCTCGACGCCGGCATCTCGGGGCGGGTGCGGCGGACCGGCGTGACGAAGTCGATCAGGGCGACGTTGGCGAACGGCCGGCAGGCCGTGGCCGCGCTCGATGCGCTGGTGATGCACACCATCGTCGGCGACACGGCCCTCGAGCGCGAGTGGCGCTCCGCCAAGCGTCTGCGGCGCCACGGGGTCGCACTGGATGAATCCGCCGGGACGACGCCGGAGGTGCTCGCCGCCGCCTGATCCCGAGCGTGACGACAACTGACGGGCCGGGAAGGACAGAACCCCACGCTGCATCTCCGGGGACCCGAGGTCGGGTCGCTGGAGGTGCCGTGGGGTTCTGTGTTTCTGCTTGCGCGGAGCTACAAGAAAAACACCGCTACTTGATCACGCCCGCCTGCAACCCGACCTTCCGGATCGCCCGCACCGCCACGTCCAGGTCATCCCGCGTGTGCGCCGCCGAGATCTGGCACCGCAGCCGCGCCGTCCCCTGCGGCACCACCGGGAAGCCGAACCCGGTCACGAAGATCCCCTCGTCCAGCAGCTTCTCGCTCATCGAGATCGCATCCGCCGTCTCGCCGATGATGATCGGCACGATCGGCGTCTCGCCCTCGAGCGGCTTGAACCCCGCCTCGCGGATGGCGTTGCGGAAGTAGGCGGCGTTCTCGCGCAGCGTCCGCACGCGCTCGGGATGCTGCTCGATGAACTCGATGCTCGCCAGCGCGCTCGCAGCCACCGTGGGCGGCAACGCGTTCGAGAAGAGCTGCGGGCGCGACCGCTGCGTCAGCGTGTCGCAGAGCGCCTGCGGCCCCGCCACGAAGCCGCCGGCCGCCCCGCCGAGCGCCTTGCCGAGCGTCGACGTGATCACGTCCACCTCGCCGAGCACGCCGAAGTGTTCGGCGGTGCCGCGACCCGTCTCGCCGAGCACGCCGGTCGCGTGCGAGTCGTCCATGACCAGGATCGCGTCATGGTCGCGGGCGACCTGCAGGAGCTCCGGCAGCCGCGCGATGCTCCCTTCCATGGAGAACACGCCGTCGGTCCAGATCAGCCGGCGCCGTGCGCCCTTGTTCGCCTTCAGCTTCTCCACCAGGTCGTCGAGGTCGGCGTGCTTGTAGACGCCGGTCGTGCACTTGGTGATCGACTTGGCAAGGCGCATCGAGTCGATGATCGACGCATGGTTGAGCGCGTCGGAGATCACGAAGTCGCCTTCTTCGACGACGGTCGCCGTCAGCCCTTCGTTGGCGTTCCAGGCCGACACGTACGACATCGACGCGTCGGTGCCGACGAAGCGGGCGATCGCTTCCTCGAGCTCGCGGTGCACCGTGAAGGTGCCGCAGATGAAGCGCACGCTGCCGGTGCCCGCGCCGTACGTGCGCAGCCCCTCGATGCCCGCTTCGACCACCGCGGGTTCGTCGCAGAGGCCGAGGTAGTTGTTGGAGCTCAGGATCAGCACCTCCCCACGCCCCTCCATCTGCACCCGCGCCGCCTGCGGCGACGCGATGTGGTTCAGGCGCTTGAGCGTGCCCTTGGCGCGGAGGTCGTCCAGGCCGGCTTGGAGGGAGTCAACGAAGTTCTGGTTCAT
>DATLLD010000137.1:0-14305 GCA_035538035.1 Gemmatimonadaceae bacterium
TCTCGAGATCGTGCGACGGATCGACGACCCCCAGCTTCGCGTGGCGGTGGAAGCGGAACGGGCAGCGGAACGCACGATCGCAAACAGTTCGCTCCGCGGCAAGCGGGTGCTCGTCACGCGTCCGGAGGCGCAGGCAGGGGCGTTCTGCGACGCGCTGGAGGCCGAAGGCGCTGTCCCGGTCCGCCTCTCGCTTCACCGCATGGAGCCGGTGCGCGCGCGCTCGGCGCCCTGGGCCGAGATCGCGAGCTACGACTGGATCATCTTCACCTCCGCCAACGGCGTCTCGTTCGGCTGGGCGTCCGCGCCCGCGGATGCGCGGGCCGCGCTCACGCGACACGCCGGCATCGCGGTCGTTGGTCCGGCCACGGCGCTCGCGGCGCGCAACTGCGGCATGCAAGTGCGGCTCGTCGCGCCGACGCACATGGCTGAGTCGCTGGCCGACGCGCTCGGGGACCCGACACACCAACGGATCCTCTGGGTGCGCGGCACGGAGGCGCGCGACGTGCTCGGCCCCACGCTGCGTCAGCGCGGAGCGAGCCTCGACGAGCAGATCGTCTATAGGCCCGTGCCGATCGAAGCCGATGGCGACCTCCGCGCGCGCCTGCAGGACATCGACATCGTCACGCTCACGAGTCCGTCGGCGGTCCGCCGGTTCGTGGAACTCGCAGGCCGCGACGCGCATGGTCGCGTTGCGTGCATCGGTCCCGTGACGGCCGCCGCTGCGCGCGACGCGGGCCTGCAAGTGCAGGCCGTCGCCGACCCCTACACCATCCCCGGACTCATGCAGGCACTACGATCGATGACGGCACGCGACCATGACTGACGCCCGGCGACTGAGACCTCGACGGCTGCGCAGCTCGGCCGGGATGCGCGACCTCGTGCGCGAGACGAGGCTGAGCGCCGCGAACCTCGTCGCGCCGCTGTTCATCACGGAGGGAGACAGCCGCGAGGTTGTTGCCTCGATGCCGGGCGTCGAGCGACTCCCTGTCGCCGACGCGGCGGATCAAGCGACCGCACTCGCGCTCCTCGGCGTGCGGTCGGTGATCCTGTTCGGGATCCCGGCGACCAAGGACGCGGCCGGCTCCGCGGCGAGTGCGGCGGACGGCGTCACGCAGCGAGCGGTGCGCGCCATCAAGGCGGCGACACCGGAGCTGGTGGTGATCACCGATGTGTGCATGTGCGAGTACACGGATCACGGCCACTGCGGACTCGTTGCGCCGGACGGTACTCCCCTCAACGACGAGACCCTGCCGATCCTCGGTCGCATCGCGGTGTCACATGCGGACGCGGGCGCCGACGTCGTCGCGCCGAGCGGCATGATGGATGGCATGGTGGAGGCGATCCGCGCGGCCCTCGATGCCGCGGGCCACGAGCGTGTCGCGATCCTCTCGTACAGCGTCAAGTACGCCTCGGCGTTCTATGGACCCTTCCGCGACGCCGCCGGCAGCTCGTTGCAGGCCGGCGACCGCAGGTCGCACCAGATGGACCCCGCGAATGCGCGCGAGGCGTTGCGCGAAGCCGATCTCGATGTCGCCGAGGGCGCCGACATGCTGATGGTGAAGCCGGCGATGGCATACCTCGACATCGTGCAGCGGCTGCGCGAACGCCACCCCGCCCTGCCGCTCGTCGCGTACCACGTGAGCGGCGAGTACGCGATGCTGAAGGCGGCGGCCGCCAACGGCTGGATCGATGAGCGCGCGACGGTGCTCGAAACGCTGGTCTCCATCCGTCGTGCCGGCGCCGATGCGATCATCACCTACTTCACTCCCGACGCGGCCCGCTGGCTGCGCGATGGCACCCCATGACACCCGAATCCAGGACGGACGTCCGGCTCGACCTCGCAGAGAAGGGTCGCGCGCCGGATGGGTCCCCAACGACGCTCGACCGCCGGCTGTTCATGCAGCTGAATGCCTTCACCGGCTGTGAGAACGTCGCGCCCCTGACGCGCGCGCTGGACGAAGCCGGGCTGGATGGCGTGCTGTACGAGAGTGCGCACGACCCGCGCGGCGTGGCACTGTTGACGTTCGCGGAGAACCCGGCGCATCTCGTCGACACGGTGCGGCCCTTCCTCGCGACGTCCGCCTTCTCCCGCCTCGAGTGGCAACCCTCGTTCGCGATGCTGGGCCGGACCTACAGCATCGGCTACGAGGCTGACCTTGCGGACGCACTCGTGCACCGGCCGCGCTCCCGGGTGAAGGATCCGTCGTACGACTGGGCGGTGTGGTACCCGTTGCGGCGGAGTGGCGCGTTCGAACGCCTGTCAGCCGACGAGCAGCGCGCGGCGTTGATGGAGCACGGCGGGATCGGCCGGCGCTTCGGCGCGGCCGGTCACGCCCATGACATCCGCCTCGCATGCCATGGACTCGACATCCAGGACAACGACTTCGTCATCGGGCTGGTGGGCCCGCAACTGCACCCGCTCTCGACAGTGGTGCAGGCGATGCGTCGCACCGTGCAGACGTCGGTCTACGTCGAGCGCATGGGCCCGTTCTTCGTCGGCCGCGCGGTGTGGCGGGGGACGCGCTCGTGAGCCTCGAATCCTCGCCGTTCCTGCTCGCCTGCCGGCGCCAACCGGCTCCGCACACGCCGGTGTGGCTGATGCGCCAGGCGGGACGCTACATGCCGGAATACCGCGAACTGCGCACCCGGCACTCGATCCTCGAGATCATCGGCGCGCCGGAACTCGCGGTGGAGGTGACGCTCCAGCCCGTGAACGCGTTCCCGGTCGACGCGGCGATCATCTTCTCGGACATCCTGCCGCTCCTCCGCGGGATGGGACTCTCGCTCGAGTTCGTCGCGGGCGACGGGCCGCGCATCGGCAACCCGGTGCGCTCGCCGGCTGACGTGGATCGACTGGCCGTGCCACCAGCGGAAGAGAACGTGGCGTCGACGCTCGAGGCGGTGCGGCTGGCGAGCGCCGAACTCACGCCGCGCGGAGTGCCGCTGATCGGCTTCGCCGGTGCGCCGTTCACGCTGGCGTGCTATGCCATCGAGGGAGGCGGCTCCCGGCAGTTCGAGACCGCCAAGGCATTCATGTACGAGCACCCGGCGGCCTGGGGACGGCTGATGCGAAAACTCTCCACCCTGGTCGCCGACTCGCTGATGGCGCAGGCGCGCGCGGGTGCCTCGGCACTGCAGCTCTTCGACTCGTGGGCCGGCGTGCTCAGCGCCGCCGACTACGAGCGATATGTGAGACCGTACATGACCTCGGTCTGCGAGACGGTGGCCGCCACGGGTGTCCCGCTCATCAGCTTCAGCACGGGCACGGGCGGATATCTGGGCACCGTCGCCGCAGCCGGCGGAGACGTGATCGGCGTCGACTGGCGCGTGCCGCTCGACGTCGCATGGCAGCAGGTGGGAGACCGCGCGATCATGGGCAATCTCGACCCGGTGCTCCTGAAGGCGCCGTGGCGCGAGTTGCGCGCGCAGGCGGACGATGTGCTCGACCGCGCGGCGGGCCGGCCGGGACACATCTTCAACCTCGGCCACGGCGTGCTGCAGCACACGCCTCCCGAGAACGTGCGGCGACTCGTCGAGCATGTGCGGACGCGCAGCGCGCGGGCGGTGGTCGCATGATGGAACGCATCGGCGTGCTCCTGATGGCCTATGGCGGTCCGTCGTCGCTCGAGGACGTGCCGGGCTACCTGTCCGACGTGCGTCGCGGGAGGACCACGCCGAGGGCTATCATCGAGGAGATCTCCGGCAACTACCGGAACATCGGCGGAAGCTCCCCGCTCACGGCGCTCACGCATCGCCAGGCCGACGCGCTCAGCGCGGAACTCAACCGAGGCATGAAGCACGGCCGGTATGCCGTGCACGTGGGCATGCGCCATTGGAGCCCGTGGATCGAGGAGACGGTGGGCCTGATGCTCGACACGGGGATCTCCCGCGCGGTCAGCCTCGTGTTGGCGCCGCACTACAGCGCCTTGAGCGTCGCGGCGTACCAGGCACGCATCGCGGCGGGGCTCGCGGCGTTCCGCGGCCGAATGGAGCTCGCTCATGTCGACAGCTACCACGACGCGCCGGCGCTGGTCGAGACGCTTGCCGAGCGCGTGCTCGACGGCATCGCGTGCTGGCCTGAGCCTGAGCGCGGACAGGTCCATGTGGTCTTCAGCGCACACAGTCTTCCGCAGCGCATCGTCGCGGCGGGCGATCCGTACGATACGCAGGTGCGCGAGACGGCGAGGCTGGTGGCCGAGAAGGCCGGCCTCGCGCCGGGTCAGTGGTCGTGGAGCTATCAGTCCGCTGGCCGCACGGCAGAGCCCTGGCTCGGCCCGACGCTTCCCGACCATCTTCGCTCTCTCGCGGCGCAGGGCATCCTGAAGGTCGTGTCGGTGCCGGTCGGATTCGTCTGCGACCACGTCGAGATCCTCCACGACATCGACGTCGAGGCGCAGGGCGTCGCGCGTTCGCTCGGCATGCGACTCGTGCGCCCACGTGCGCTCAATGACGACCCGCGGTTCATCGCCGGACTCGCGCTCCTCGTGCGCGCGCGCGCTTCGGCCGCCGGCTGGCCGGCATGACCGCGCTCGTCGCCGTGATCGGTGGCGGCATCACCGGCATGGCGAGCGCCCTCCGGCTCCGGGAGTTGGCCGCCGGTGCGGGACGGGCGGTGCGGGTCACGCTGATCGAGTCCGGCGACCGCCTCGGCGGCAAGCTGCGCAGCGAGCGCGTGGATGGCTACGTCGTGGACTTGGGCGCAGACATCTTCCTCGCGTCAAGGCCCGAGGCGATCGGCCTCTGCCGGACGCTGGGCATGGAGAGTCGGCTCGTCGGGACGAACGTCCGGAACCGTCGCACCTTCGTCCGGGAGGACGACGCGCTGCGACCGGCCACGCACTATGGCGATGAACATCTCGTGACGCTGGCCGGCGGGATGCAGGAACTCGCCGACGCCGCCGGCGCCGCACTCGACCGAACGACCGTCATGCTTGGCACGCGTGCCGAGGTGATCACGCCTCGTAGCGATGGCTTGATGATCCACACCACCGATGGTCGGCTCACCGTCGATGCCGCGGTGATCGCCGTGCCGGCACGACCCGCGGCCAGCTTGTTGCGCGCCCTGGCGCCGGCCGCGCACGAAGCGCTCGGCTCGATGACGCATCGTTCCAGCTTCACGGTGTCCGCGGCCTTCCCTGCCGCGCGCGTACCGCACGCGCTCGACGGCTATGGCTACCTCGTGCCGGGCGCGGGTGCCGGCGAAGTCAGCGCGTGCACATGGACGTCGTCCAAGATCCCGTCGCGCGCGCCGGCCGGCGGCGTGCTGCTGCGCGGCTACGTGCACGGCGGTGATGACGTGAACGCCGAGCACGCGCAGGCGGTGGTGCTCGACGAGTTCCGGCGCGTGCTGGGCATCACGGCGGCGCCGGACTTCGTCCGCACGCATGACTGGAAGGATGCGCTGCCGGTGCTCGATGCGGCGCGCGCGGCACGAGCGGACGTCGCGCGTGCGGCAATCGAGCCCGTGGCGGGCATCGCGCTCGCCGGCGGCGCCATCGACGGCATCGGCATCTCCGACGGCATTCGGTCGGGGCGCGCCGCGGCCGACCGCGTCTGGAGCATGATCAGCACCCAGTGACCTCTCACCCAGACCAGATGACTTCCCAGGCCACAGGCACGACCACCGCATCGGCACGACTCTTCGCGGAGGCCTGCGAACTGCTGCCCGGCGGCGTGAGCTCCCCCGCCCGTGCGTTCAAGTCGGTGGGCGGCACGCCGCGGTTCATCGCCAGCGGTTCCGGCGCGTACGTCACGGATGTCGACGGCAATCGCTACGTCGACTACGTGCTCTCGTTCGGCCCCCACATCCTCGGGCATGCCCCGGCCGCGGTGCTTCGCGCCATCGGCGAGAGCGCGGCCGCGGGAGTGAGCTTCGGCGCGCCCACCGTGCACGAGCTGGAGCTCGCGCGCGAGATCAACCGGATGATGCCGTCGCTCGAACTCGTGAGGTTCGTGAACTCGGGCACCGAAGCCGTGATGAGCGCGCTGCGGCTCGCTCGCGCGTTCACGGGGAGGGACCTGATCGTGAAGTTCGAAGGACACTACCATGGGCACGCCGACACCATGCTGGCGCGGGCCGGCTCGGCGGTGGCGACCCTCAGCCAGCCGGACTCGCCCGGCGTCCCGGCGAGCGCCGCGGCACAGACCATCGTGGTGCCGTTCAACGATGCCGACTCAGTCCGTCAGGTGTTCAGCGAGCAGGGCGAGCGGATCGCGGCACTGATCGTGGAACCGGTGGCCGGCAACATGGGTGTGGTCCTTCCGGCGCCCGGGTTCCTCCAGATGCTGCGCACCGTCACGCGAGAGCATGGGGCGCTGCTGATCTTCGACGAAGTCATGTCCGGCTTCCGCGTGCACCTCGCGGGCGCGCAGGCGCTCTACGGCGTGACACCCGACCTGACGACCCTGGGCAAGGTGATCGGCGGCGGGCTGCCCGTGGGGGCGTACGGCGGGCGCCGCGAGATCATGTCGATGGTGGCGCCGTCGGGACCGGTGTACCAGGCGGGAACGATGTCGGGGAATCCCGTGGCGATGGCAGCCGGCCGTGCCGTGCTTGACGCGCTGCGCACCCCGGATGCGTGGCACCGGATAGCACGCTCGACCCAGCGTCTCGCGCAGGGTCTTCGCGCCGCCGCGAAGTCCGCTGGCATTGAAGTGCAGGTGCCGACCGCCGGGACGATGCTCTCCGTCTACTTCAGCGCGACGCCGGTGACCGACTGGACAACCGCGGCAGCCACGAGCTCGAGCCGCTTTGCGCCCTTCTTCCATTCGATGCTCGAGCAGGGCGTGTACCTGCCACCGTCACCCTACGAGGCGTGGTTCGTGTCCAGCGCGCACGATGATGAGGCGATCGACGCAACCGTGCGCGCCGCTGCCACTGCGTTTCGCCTCGCCCGGTGAGGGCAATCCGTAGTTAAACGGTGGAGGCGGGCCGTATCCCTCCGGTGCCCTGTGTTCCCGGCACGGACGCACCTTCACGGTGCGCGCGTCCGCGCGTGTGGGTCGCCCAAAACACAACGAATCTGGAAGTTGCCATGTCTCGGCGCTTGCCACTGCTCGCGCTTGCCCTCCTGACGGCCTGGTCATCGGCCGCTCACGCGCAATCCGACTCCTCCACCCGCGTCGTCAAGCTCACGCCGGTCGGCGTGACCGCCAACCGATGGGACGCGACCGTGCTTCGCACCGCCGTGCCGGTGCTGATCATCGACTCCAGCATCGTGCGCACCGAGTACCCGAACGGCGTCGGGGACCTGTTCCGCAACCTGCCCGGCGTGGATGTCACCGGCGTCGGCACCAGCCAGGCGCGGTTGATCATCCGCGGCCAGCGCGGACAGCGAATCCTTCTCGCGGAGGACGGACTGCGCGTGAACAACGCGCGGCGCCAGTCTGACTTCGGCGAGCTGCCGGCGCTCACCGACATCAACGGCATCTCGCGTGTGGAGGTCGTGCGTGGGCCGGCATCGGTGCTCTATGGCACCGACGCCATCGGCGGGATCGTGAACCAGCGGACGATCGGCACGCCGGCGCGCGGGCAGGATTCGTTCGGCGGCACCGCGTTCTTCCGCACGAGCGATACGGATGAGCAGCGGACCGGCTCGGTGCGAGTGACCGGCCGCGAGGGACGCTTCGGCTTCGCGCTCTCCTCGACCCAGCGCAACACGAGCGCGTACGTCGCGCCCGCCGGCACCTTCGGCGACCTGACGCTGGCGCGCCCGGCGCTGGTGAATGATGGCGGCGTGCGCGATGCCAACTACGCCGCCGTGCTCTCCGCCGACGTCGGCGCCAATTCGGACATCACGCTGCGAGTCTCCCATTACGACGCCGGCGAGACGGGCTTCGGTTACGTGGACCCCGCCGCGTGGGGTGACTCGAGCGGCGTGATCGTGCGCCTGCTCTACCCGGAGCAGCAGGCCACGCGTACCACGCTCTCCTGGCGCAACACGGCCGCCGCGTCACGCTTCGCGGACCGCTTCAACATCGCCGTGACGGCCGGCTCCAACGATCGCACCTTCTGGCAGGGCATCGACATCCCGTTCACGCCGACGGCCGGCATGACCATCCGCACGACGAACCTCACGGAGATCGCGAGCTATGGGGTCCGTGCCGAGGCGACGAAGGTGCTGGGAAGCCGCGTCGCGCTCACCTACGGCGCGGACTGGTACCTCGACCGATCGACGAACAGCGATTCCAGCGAGACGCGGATGTTCGGCTTCGGACCGCCGAGCACCGAGACGGACAACACACCGAACATCCCCAACGCGAGCTACTGGACCGGTGGCCTGTTCTCGCAGTTCCAGGTCGACGTCACCGATCGCCTCGTGCTTGGCGCGGGGGCGCGCGGTCAGCTGATCCAGTCGGAGACGCGCCAGACGGCCGGACTCCCTGCCGACCGCGCCGGCGTGAGCGCGAACAGCGGCGCGCTCGTGGGCCAGGTCAACGGACAGTATCGCCTGGCGGAGGGACTCAACTTCGTGGCGGCGGCGGGACGCGCGTTCCGCGCGCCGAACCTCATCGAACGGTACTTCGAGGGCGCCACGCCGGAGGGCAGCGGTTTCCAGATGGCGAGCCCGGACCTGAGCCCCGAGACGAGCCTCAACGTCGACGTCGGCTTCAAGCTGCGCCGCGATCGCTTGTATGCCGAGGTGACCTACTTCACCAACACCATCCGCGACGGCATCCGGATCGTCTCGCAGGACACGACGATCGACGGCGCACCGGCCTTCCGCAACGAGAACATCGAGCGGCTTCGCGACACCGGCATCGAGGCGCTCGCCGAGGTGCGGCTGGACCGCGGCTTCTCCGTGCTCGGTCACCTGACGACGCTCGACTCGCGAAACCTCGAGAGCGCCATCCCCACGGGCGACAGCTACGGCACCAAGCTCGGCGCCGAGCTCGCGTGGCAGGACGCGCGGGGACGATTCGGCGCGAGCTACGAGGTCCGTCATCAGGGCCCACGCCGTGAGGTCGGGTTTGCCGCGAGCCCGGTGGGCGATGGGCTGCCCGCCTTCACCGTGCAGGGCGCGCGTGCCTTCTGGGTACTGCCCGTGGTCGGGAGCGTGCGCCCGACGCTGAACGTCGCGGTGGCGAACCTCGCGAACGTGCTGTACGCGGAGGCATCGAACACGTCGTTCTTCCGCCCGGAGCCCCCGCGCACCGTGCTGGCGGCACTGCGGTTCGACTTCTAGACTCTGGGGATGGCTGAAGCCATCCCCACGCTTCATCTGGTTATCGAGATCGTCAAACGCACCGACGGCGGCGCCGTGCTTCGATGCACGCGCGCCGACGGCTCGGTGAGCTGGCAGAGCCAGCAAGGGAAGCAAGCGACGTTCTTTCCGCTGCACGACCTGACGCACTATGCGGTCGAGTCCGTCCTCGGCACGTCGCTTGCGTTCTTCGGCCTCATCGCCGCCGGATGGGAGATCGACGACACCACCGGCACGGGCGCGCACGGAGCGCTCCCGGACGAGGCCATGTTCGTCGAGCGGGTGGTCGGCATGCTGGACGTGGAGCGCGGGACTGGTAGCCGCTGGGACGCGGACGCGTTCCAGCGGGAGATCGTGGCCGCCGAGCCGCGGCTCGCCGCGCTGGCCGAACGCCTGCTGACCACCGGACTCATGGATGAGATCAGGCTGCGCCGCGCGAACCTGTTCGACCGATGGTTCGCGCTGGCCCCGGGCGATGCGCTGACGCTCCACTTCCCCGCCAGCACTTCACCACGCGCCCACGCAACCGGAGAACGCCGATGAACGATCCCGTGATCTCACTCGCCGAGTTCGACCAGGAGATGACCACCACGCGCCGGTTGCTGGAGCGCGTGCCGGAAGAGAAGGCGGCCTGGAAGCCGCACGTGAAGTCGTCGTCGCTCGGCGACCTCTCGCAGCTCGTGAGCACCATGCCCGGCTGGATCTCCCAAGCACTGCACAACACGGAGCTCGACCTCGCGGCCGGCCCCGGCTACGGCGGGATGACGTCAGCGAGGCTCCTCAAGGACTTCGACGACGGCGTGAACGGTTCGCGTGCGGCGCTCGCCGAAGTGACGGACTCGGCGCTCGACGTCGAGTGGTCGCTCAAGCACGGCACCAACCTGCTGTGGAAGGCGCCGCGTCGCGAGGTCGTGCGCGCGCACCTGAACCACCTGATCCACCATCGCGGCCAACTGAGCGTCTACCTGCGGCTGCTCGACGTGAAGCTGCCGTCCATCTACGGGCCGACGGCCGATGAGAAGTGGATGTGACGTGGCACGCGCGGCCGGCAGACGAGGCCGCGCGTGAGCTTGGCACCGACCTCGAGCGCGGGCTCACTGCGCTCGAGGCGGCGGCGCGGCTGGCCCGGCACGGGCCGAACGAGCTGGACGCGACGCCGCGCACGCCCGCATGGCGCATCCTGCTGCACCAGTTCAGCGGGCTCATCGTCATCCTGCTCCTCGCGGCGGCCGGCGTAGCGCTGCTGATGGGCGAACTGATCGAGGCGGTGGCGATCCTGATCGTGATCGTGCTCAACGCCGTGATCGGCTTCGCGACGGAGTGGAAGGCGAACACCGCGCTCGAGGCGCTGCGCAAGCAGGTGGTGCCGGTCACGCGCGTGCGGCGCGACGGCGGCGAGTCGCAGGTGGAGGCGCGGACGCTGGTGCCCGGTGACGTAGTGCTCCTCGCGGCGGGTGACCGCGTGCCGTCCGACGGTCGCGTCGCGCAGTCGGTGCGCCTGCAGGTGGACGAATCGTCGCTCACCGGAGAATCGGTGCCGGTGACCAAGGACCCGGCGCCGGTGACCGAGGACGGCGCCGCACTCGGCGACCGCACCAGCATGGTTCACCTCGGCTCCGTCGTCACGGACGGGCGCGGGACGGTGATCGTGACCGCCACCGGCGCCGCGACGGAGATGGGCAAGATCGGCACGATGCTCGGCGAGGTCTCCGACCGACGCACGCCGCTCGAAGGCAAGCTTGCGCAGCTGAGCCGGGCGCTCGTGGTGGTGGTCGGCGTGCTCTGCGCGATCATCGTCGTCGCGGGATGGCTGCGCGGCAACGACCTGTTGTACATGGTCGAGGTCGGCATCTCGCTGGCGATCGCGGCGGTGCCGGAAGGCCTGCTCGCCGTCACGACGATGACGCTGGCGATCGGCATGCAGCGGATGGCCCGCATGAACGCGCTCGTGCGTCGCCTCGCGGCCGTCGAGTCCCTCGGCTCGACCACGGTGATCTGCACCGACAAGACCGGCACGCTGACGCAGAACGAGATGACGGTGCTCGCGATGCACGTGGGTGACCGTCGGGTCGAAGTGGGAACCGGCATTGACGCCGCGGGTGACGAGG
This sequence comes from Gemmatimonadaceae bacterium, assembly GCA_035538035.1. Taxonomy (GTDB): domain Bacteria; phylum Gemmatimonadota; class Gemmatimonadetes; order Gemmatimonadales; family Gemmatimonadaceae; genus Pseudogemmatithrix. The sequence goes on from DATLLD010000137.1 coordinate 11,312, forward strand.
CGTTGCTGACGGCACTCCGCATCGGCGCGCTCTGCAACGACGCACGGTTCGCGGAGGACGGCACGGCACTCGGCGACCCCACGGAGATCGCGTTGATCGCGGCGGCGCAGAAGGCGGGGCTCAGGCAGGACGCGCTCACGCGCGAGTATCCGCGCACCGGCGAGATCCCGTTCGACAGCGAGTCGAAGCGCATGGTGACCGTGCATCGCGCGCCGGGAGGCGGCGGCATCGCCTTCGCCAAGGGGTCGCCGGCCGCGATGCTCGGGATCAGCGACACCGTGCTTGGCGCCGACGGCACGTCGACGTCGCCGCTGACCGAGGAGATGCGCGAGGACTGGCGTCGCATCAACGAGGAACTCGCGGGCCAGGCGCTCAGGCTGATCGCGCTCGCCCAGAAGCCGCTCTCCTCCGCCGAGGGAAACGAAGAGGCCACGCTGACGCGCGACCTCACCTTCGTCGGCCTCACCGGGATGATCGACCCGCTTCGCGAGGGCGTCGTCGACACCATCGCGACGTGCCGGCAGGCCGGCATTCGCACGACCATGATCACTGGCGACCAGGCGCTCACCGCGGCGGAGATCGCGCGACAGCTGGGCATCGACAAGGACGCCGACGGCAAGGCGCTCAAGGCCGTGCACGCGCGCGAGCTGGAGGGACTCGATGCCGCCGGGTGGCAGGCGGTGGTGCGGGAGACGGCGGTATTCGCACGCGTGTCGCCGGCGCACAAGCTGCGGATCGTGGAGGCGCTCCAGGCGCAGTCGCAGGTGGTGGCGATGACGGGCGACGGCGTGAACGACGCGCCCGCGCTCAAGACGGCGGACATCGGCATTGCGATGGGGATCCGCGGCACCGACGTCGCGAAGGAGGCGTCGGACATGGTCATCACCGACGACGACTTCTCGACGATCGTCGGCGCCGTCGAGCAGGGCCGCGTGATCGTCAACAACATCCTCCGGTTCATCCACTACCTGTTCTCGTGCAACTTCGCCGAGATCATGACGGTGTTCATTGCGATGATGGTGGGTTGGCCGGTGCCGCTCGGCGTGCTGCAGATCCTCTGGCTGAACATGATCACCGACATCTTCCCCGCCCTCGCGCTGGCGCTCGAGCCGTCGGCGCCGGACGTGATGCGGCGACCGCCACGCGATCCCGACGAGCCGCTGATGACGCCGGCGTTCGGCTGGCTGATCGCGTGGCAGGGCGCGCTGCTCGCCGGCAGCACGCTCGGCGCGTTCGCGGTGGGCATGCGATGGTACGGCGACGCCGGCGCGGGGCTCGCGCACGCGGTGACGATCGCCTTCATGACGCTCGCGCTGGCGCAGGTCGTCCATGCGTTCAATGCGCGGTCACGGCTGCAGTCCGCATTCACGCGGATCTTCTCCAACGGTTGGCTCTGGGCCGCGGTCACCGCCTGCGTGGGACTGCAGCTCGCGGCGGTCTACGTGCCGTGGCTGCGGCGCGTGCTCCGGACGACGCCGCTCACGCTCACCGACTGGGGGCTCATCGCACTGGCTTCGGTCGTGCCGGTGGTGGTGGTAGAGGCGGTGAAGGCGGTGCGGCGGACACGACAAGGCGGCCAGCGGCACCCACGCCGCTGACCGCCCGTCTCCCCCACTGGCGGCGGTGCCCGCCAACTAGGCCGCCTGCTGCACCTCGACGGACTCTGGCGTCGTGCCCCGCGAGGCGCCGCCGGCCAGCCGCTGGACGCGCTTGGCGACGCGCCAACGTGCGAGCGTGACGGTGTCGCCGTCGAAGGACGCGCGGACGACGGCGTCGAGACGGGCCACGGCGCGACGGCCGCGACGGAGGTGCACGCGCAGGGCCTCGCGTGCGCCCACATGCCGGCCGACCAGCGTCGCGCGGTTGCCCAACACGCTCTCGAGCCGGTCGCGCGCCGCGGTGAAGCGCGCGAGGAAATCCGCCGGCAGGCCGTTCGCGACCAGCACCGCCTCGAAGGCGCGCGCGGCCTCGATCATGCTGTCGCTCGCCTGGAGGATCTTCGTGACGCCGAGATGGGGATTCGGCATCCGGATCGCGCGCGGCAGGCGCACGTCCGAGTCGGGCTCGATCTGCGCGCGCGCGACCGACACGATGGGGCGCATGTGCCGATCGACGAGCTGCCTGACCAGCTGCCGCTGCAGCCGCGCCTCCGCGCGGCTGAGTGCGCGGCCGGTGAGCTGCTCGGCGGCGAACTCACGCAGACGCGGCACGACCCCATCCAGCGTTTCGCGGGCGCTGACATAGTTCAGCGGCCCCGAGACCGGATGCTCCTCCAGGAACGCCTGCACCCGCACGAACGACTCCAACACCTGCTGCTGCTGCGCGATCATGACACCCTCCCAGTTGAGGCTGGACGCAAAGGGTTCACGACCCGCCCGCGTGCGTCCTTCACGGGCGGACCAGCCGTTGCACGCGCGTCGCGAGGCAGCGAGGACGCGTCGTGATCGGTCGAAGTCGCGTTGATGCTTGTCGAACTCGCGTTGATGCTCGTCGAACCCGCGTTGATGTGTGTGGCACTTGCGTCGATGTCATCCGAACTCGCGTTGATGCCTGTGGCACCTGCGCTCCTGTCCGTGGCTGCTGCGTTGATGCGTGTGGCACTCGCGTTCGTGTCCGTGGTTGTTGCGTCGATGCGTGTGGCACCTGCGTTCGCGTCCGTGGCTGCTGCGTCGATGCTCGTGGCACTTGCGTTGCTGCTCGTGGCACTCGGCTCGATGTCCGTGGCACCTGTGTCGACGCCTCGCGCACCTGTTTTGCCTTTTCTTCTTGTCGCTGAGCGGACTGTTGTGATCGCGGTTCACCCCACCTCATTCAGGTGGCGGTTCGTCGCAGCCCGCTTTCTGCCTGCCCCACCCGCCTCGCGGTCCACTGGACTTGGCGCTGCGGTCCTTCCTCGCGACTGGCGGCCAGGAACTCGACACTCTCCGCTTGCGGCTCGGGGTCGGCGGTGGTGGACTCACGCCTCGCAGCTCGACCCTTCTACTTATATAGGTC
>DATLLD010000138.1:0-49473 GCA_035538035.1 Gemmatimonadaceae bacterium
TCCTCGATGTTCGAAGCGGTGAAGCGCAGGCCACCGACGCTGGTTGCTCCCTTCGCTAGCCCCGCATCGATTGCGGTGCCGACCTGCGCGATCTGATGGAGTTCGACCTCCACGGAGTTGCGCGCCTGATAGCCGACGACGGTCGGGCGCCCACCATCCTTGGGGTACTCGTACTCGGGGGACAGGTGGATTCCTTGGGTGCGAATCTGCTTTCGGTCGATCCCCAGCTTGCGCAGCGTGTCCAGAACCGAGGCCTGGATGCTGGCGTTCTGCGCGCCTGCCGCCGCTGCCGTCTTCCCGCGCGTTTCCACGGAGAGCACGATCGTCGCCCGATCAGGAGTCACGTCGACTTCTTCCATGGCGCTCGTATGGATCTGCGGAGGCGGCACTGGAATAGGCGCCGCCGGCGGCTGGGCGTGGGCAATCGGCGCGCACGCCATGGCGGTCACGACGATTGCGACCATCAGCCCCAGAGTGCGGCCCAGCTTGAGTCTGCGCATCGGTGTTCTCCTTTAAGTTTCAAATCGCTACTAACAAGATGGGTGGTCGGATGATCATCCGCTGACGTTCTGGGAGACGCCAGCGGACATCCGACTTGCACACGGTCGTTGGGTCGTGCCCTACGGCGCCGGAACCAGGGGCAGCGGCTCCCAGATAGCTGCCGCCGACACGTCGGGTCCCGAACGGCTCAGTCTATACACTGGCCGGCCTGGATAGGCCGCCGAGATCTCCGCTTCGCGTCCGGGAAGCCAGCGCGCGTAGACATTCCCGTCCTTCGCGGCGAGGAACGGCGCGAGATGCCAGGAACCGGCCCAGTCCGATGTCACTTCAGCCTCACAGATTGGTGCGTAAACGAGACCGGGGAGCATGCGTTCGCTGCTCTCCGGCGAACGAGTCGAGGGCACCACGCGCGCGGAATCCGCAAGGAGCGTTCGAAGTCGATCGAGTGCGCCGGCGGGATCCGTCCCCTGCCGCTCAAGCTCGGTGATCGTCAGCTCCAGCAAGCATGCATCCGTGTTGCGGTAGAGACGCTCGGTCTCCGGACGTGAGATGCCAAGCGCCCACATGCGCGCGACCAGGCGCGCGCCCCAGCTCTCCTTCACGAGCACCAGCGCGTCCCGAACGCCGGCGCGAGCCGATTCGCGCTCGACGGCGAATCGGCTCGAAGTCATGTCGTTGCGGTTGGCCGGGATGCGCACCACCACGAGCGTTATCGTCGCCATCGCGACGCTCGCTGCAAGCGCCGCACGGATCCCCACCCATGCGGCGCTCCCCCGCCCCGCGAACTCGGCGGCGCGAAGCGGGAATCGCGCGGTCCAGGCGATCGACATCGGCAGGAGCGCGAACACGAACCGGGGACCGCGGAAGAACCCGTCGTGCCAGTACGCCCAGTAACCGATCAACAACAGGGCGCTCGACCAGAGCAGGTACTTGTCGACCGGGCGAAGCTTCGGCGTGAGCCAAAGCGCTCCCGCTACCAGCAGCAGGGCTGGATACGGCGTCTCGAGGAGGTAGACCGCGAGTCTAGTGAGATATAGGCTCACGAGCTCGAGGCCGCGCGCGGGCGTATGCGCAGGCCCCCACGGCGGTTGGTGGAACCCAAGTGAATGATCCGAGCCCCAAAGCACTTCGTAGCCGAAGAGCAGCGGCGATCCCGTGGTACGCGCGTTGACCCAGAGGAGTGCCGCGAGCGGGATCGCGACGCCGAGGCCCGAGAGCAGAAGGGTCAGCAGTGGTCGACCCCCCGTTCGTGCGCGCCAGAGCAGCCACGCCGCCGCCGGCAGTGCGAACGCCACCGCGTCGACGGGACGGATCGTCGCGGCAGTCCCGAGCGCCAACCCAACCAGGAGCCCCCACCACGGATTTCCTTCCGGACGCGAGGCATGGACGAGCGACACGACGGCGACGAGGATCCACATCAGCGACGTCGCGTGGTTCATGTGCGAACCGAACATGAACGCACCGAACGGAGCGAGCGCGAACAGGAGCGTCGCACAGCGCCGCCAGCGCCGCGACCCCTGGGGCTCAATCGCCGGCAACAACGCCCAGAAAAGCCCGACGCTGACCGCGCCGCAGACGGGACCGACGAGCCACTCCGCGCCGCCGAGCGAACCGAGGGCGAGCATGGCCGGTCCCCCGGCGGGAAACTGGCTGTACACCCGCCCGCCAAAGTCGACCATGTGCAGGATAGAGAAGAACTCGCTGGCAGCGGGAAGCGCGACGGACAGCGCTCCGCCGGCGTACCAGCGCGCCTGGATCACCTGGACGATCTCATCGATGTGCAGTGGGCGGCCGGAATACACGAACTGCGCGATTAGGCCATAGAGGGCGAACGAGCCTGCGACGACGATTGTCAGGAACGCTCCATCGCCGCGTCGTGATCCCTCGTGCGCGGAGGAGCGCTCAACTCCCGACGCGGCTTCGGAGCGCGCCCCGGAACGCGCCGTCGTTGTGTTCGTCGCGCGCGAAGCGCCGCGCGCGCGCGCCCCGAACGCTGCCAGCACCCCGACGCCGGCGCAGAGCGCCAGTCCGTTCAACCAGTCCAGCATTCGCGCGGCGTAATCGGGGTCGGATTCCCCGCCGGGCAGCATGTTCGCCACGGGCAGCAATGACAGGGCGAGGACGAGCAGCGCGATCAGGCGCGGCGCCATCGATCCACCTCGAGCACGACGTTCTGCAGGTCCGCAGGGCTCACAACCGGAATGCTCGCCGCCTGCGCGAGCGTCTCCGGGCGACGCATCGCGAGCTTCTGCCGCGCCTCTGCGCTCACGCTCAGCATCGTCGCGTACGGGGCCTCCGCCGGCAGCGCGTAATCGCCAAGCCGTTGCAGGCGCGCCGCGGCCTCGCGCTCGCGCGCGAAGTAGCCGGCGTACTTGATCTCGAGATCCGCCGTAATCACCGACTCGCGCGACAACCCACCGCCCACCTTCGCCGCGACGAGGAGGTCGAGCAGCGCGACCTTCTGTCGCTTCGCGATCTCCACGATCGGCACCGCATGCGCGAGTCCCCGCTCGCCTGCTGACGCGAGTAGGTCCGCGGCGTCGGCGGGAGCCAGACTGGTGTTCCGGGCGAGCGACATCGCCTCGTCGGTCTGGGCGAGACGGCGCTCGGCCATCCGGCGCTCCGGCTCGGTGTAGAGTCCGAGCGAGTCGCCGATGGCGAACAGTCGCGCCAGCGCGTTGTCCTGCCTGATCGTGAGGCGGAACTCGGAGCGCGATGTGAAGAGCCGATACGGCTCGTCCACTCCCCGTGTCACGAGGTCGTCAGCCAGCACGCCGATGTACGACTGTTCGCGGCCCAGCAGGATCGGGGTGATCTCCAGCGCCACGGCGGCGGCGTTGAGGCCGGCGAGCACGCCTTGCGCGCCGGCCTCCTCGTAGCCGGTCGAGCCATTGATCTGGCCGGCGAGGAAGAGTCCCGGGAGCACGCGCAGCTCCAGCGTCGCGCGCAGCTGCGTCGGTGGGACGAAGTCATACTCGATGGCGTATCCGGGACGCGTCATGCTGGCGTGCTCGAGTCCGGGGACGCGCTGCAGCAGCTCAAGCTGTGCGTCAACGGGAAGCGAGGTGGACAGGCCGTTCACGTACAGCTCGTGCGTGTCGTGGCCTTCCGGCTCGAGGAAGAGCTGGTGACGCACGGCATCGGGGAACCGAACGATCTTGTCCTCGATGCTTGGGCAGTAACGGGGACCTCGTGCGCCGATGGCGCCGCCATACATCGCGGATTCGTGCAGCCGGTTCCGCACCACCTCCTTGGCCGCCTCTTCCACGTACGTGATCCAACAGGGCATCTGCGCCGGATGCCGCGTGCCGGACTCGTCGCGCCTCGGCTCTTGCCAGAAAGCGGACCACGAGAAGTCGAAGTCCTCGATCTCGCTGTCTTGCCGCTGGAGTCGCGCTAAGTCCACGCTGCGACCGTCGATGCGCGGCGGCGTCCCGGTCTTGAAGCGCGCCGTCGTGAGGCCGAGTTCGCCGAACTGTTCGGCGAGATGCGTCGTCGCAGCGTCGCCGGCGCGGCCGCCCGTCATGCTCGACGTGGTGCCCACGTGGATCCGCCCGTGGAGGAACGTGCCGGTGGTGATGACGACCGCGCGTGCGCGGAACCGGCGTCCGTCCGTCGTCTCGACCCCCGCGAGGACTTCCCCGTCGAGGAGCAACCGCGCGACGGTGGCCTGGAGCGCGGTGATCTCCGGACGTTCCTCGACGATGGCGCGTACCGCGCGGCGATACAGTCCGCGGTCAGCTTGGGCGCGAGGTGCCCAGACGGCGGGTCCCTTCCCGCGGTTCAGCATCCGGAACTGGATCGTCGCCAGGTCCGTGGCGCGAGCCATGACGCCGCCGAGCGCGTCGATCTCGCGGATCACGGTGCCCTTGGCGATGCCGCCCATGGCCGGATTGCAGGAGAGCTGGCCGATGGTCTCGAGGGCGCTGGTGAGCAGGCCCACGCGGGCGCCGCGCCGTGCGGCGGCGACAGCGGCTTCGGTGCCCGCGTGGCCGCCTCCGATCACGATCACGTCGAAGGAATCCTGCGCGCGCGCGCTCATCCGCCTAATCTAAGGGAACATCAGCAGGCCCATCGACCAAGAACAGCAACACAGGACGAGGAGCACCCAGATGCCGATCAGGCTTGCCACCGATGTTCCAACGCTCCTGATGCGCAAGGAAGCGTTCGAGAAGGCCGGACTCACCCGCGAGGCAATCGACGGGTGGCTCAACCTCACCGCCGATGAGTTCGCGGTCGAGGGAGAACTCATCGCGATCGGACCCGTCCACGATGACGAGGGCCTCCAGTCGCTGATCAACGCGTTCGAGGAGAAGGGACTCGTCTACTTCGATGATTTCTTCGAGATGAGCGGCAACTGGCCCGGCTGGCTGAACCTCGTTGCGGTCGCCAGCCGAGCTGCCAAGGGCTCACAAGGCAGCTGAGCCCTAGAGGTACTTCCGGAACCAGGCGACGGTCGCCGGCCACGCCTCTCGGCTCGCGGCGGCGTTGGCGGTGTCATCCTGCGCGCGCAGGAATCCGTGACGGGCGCCCGTGTAGATGTGATGCTCGAACGTCCCGCCGATGGCCTTCATGGTGGAGTCGGCGCGCGCGATGGTCGCGTTGACGCGCTGGTCAATCTCCCCATAGAGCCCAAGCACCGGGACCTTCACCTTGGCGATCTCGGCGGCTTCCGGAGCGGTGCCGTAATACACGACCGCCGCGCTCATTCCCGGCGCGTTGAAGACCGCGTGGTTGAACGACGCGGCGCCACCCCAGCAGTAGCCGACGACGCCGTACTTCTTCATCGCGGCGGGAAGCGCCATGCCGTACTTCGCAACCGCCGCGACCATCGCGTTCATCTTGTCCGGCGAGACGCGGCTGATCATCGCGCGGGCCTGGTCATAGGGCAGCGAGTCGGTGGTGACGCCGCCACGCTCGATCGAGAGCAGGTCCGGAGCGATGGCGATGAATCCGTCCGCAGCCAGTTGGTCCGCCACGCCCCGCACCCACGTCGAGAGTCCGAAGATCTCGTGGATGACGACCACCACCGGCGCGTTCTGGCGCCGCTCAGGATAGACGACGAAAGCGGCGATCGAGTCGCCGGACCCGGGAGCCATCGGGATCATCGCCCACTCGGCATGACGCGGAGAGGCCTGGAGTCGCGCGGCTGCTTCGTTGGCCCCAGGCGCGATGCCGGTGTCGCGCAGCACGGAAACCGCCGTCGCCGCCATCTCATGTCCGGCGTGATCGTCGAGCGTCGCCGCGCTCGCTTCGTCAGGAGTCAGGCGCTGCGCTGAGCACGCACCAAACGAGAACGCGAGCGCGAGCGGAAGGAGCAGACGGTGTGTGCGCATGGGATGCCTTGGCATGATCAGGGAGAGAACGTCCGCAAACGAAATTGGGAGTGGCCAAAAGGCCACTCCCATAAACGTGCATCCAGTCTCGACTGTTCGGCCAGCCGTCAGGCGAACGCCGGCTTGAGCTCGGGGAAGAGCTCGGAGCTGAACCGCTCGGCGATCATCTGCCGCGTGCGCGCGACGATGTCATCCGTGGAGGGCGAGTCGGCGTAGATCTGCAGGGCGCGTGCGCGGATCTCCGCGGCGCTCGGCAGGTGCGGCAGGTGCGGCAGGTACTGCTGGAGCTCATGCCACGCCTCTTCCGCCCGGGCCTGCTTGGCGGCGAGCTTCGCGCGCAGCTCGATCACCTTGGGATGGGTGCCCAGCGACTCGCGGGCAGCGGCCATCTGGGTCACGAGCGAACCGGTGGAGAAATGCTCGGCCAGCTGCCTCGAGACGCGCTCGAGCACGGCCGTGCCGACACGGCGTTCGTTGCGTACCACCTCGGCCGGCGGCTCGCCGAGATCCCAGACGAGACCGACCCACGACATCGCCTTGAGGACGTAGTAGGTGATGTCGACTTCATACCAACGGAAGCCCTGGCGCGTCGAGCGCTGGTAGGCGTGGTGGTTGTTGTGCCACCCCTCGCCCAGCGTGATGAGGGCCAGCCACCAGTTGTTGCGCGAGTCATCGCCCGTCACGTAGCGCTGCTTGCCGTGGACGTGCGCGAGCGAGTTGATGAAGAACGTGCCGTGGTACAGGAAGACCGTGCTCAGGAAGAAGCCGATGAGTAGGCCGCTCCAGCCGTCGATGGCGAAGCAGAGGATGCCGAGCAGGATGCCCGGGATCAGCTGGTGCTTATCGAGGAAGCGGAGCTCCGGATACTTCGCGAGATCAGGCACCTCGTCGAGGCGCGTGTCGTTGTGCTTCTTGTCGAAGATCCAGCCTACGTGCGAGTAGAAGAAGCTGCGGTGCACGGGCGAATGCACGTCATCTTCCTGGTCGGAATGCCGATGGTGGTGCCGATGGAGCGCAGCCCACCAGAGCACCGACTTCTGCGTCGAACTCATCGCCAGGAAGGCGAAGAAGAACTGGCCCGCGCGCGACGTCTTGAATGAGCGATGCGAGAAGAACCGATGGTATCCGGCCGTCACGCCGAACATGCGTACGACGTAGAGCGTGATGCAAAGGATCACGGAGGTGGTCGTCACGCCCGTCCAGAAGGCAGCCAACGGCGCCAAGTGGACGAAGATGAAGGCTGCCGTGTTCGGATAGATGATGTCGTTGTGGTACTCAGTGGCGCTGCTCAACGGCCGTCCCTGTATGGTTTGTTGAGAATGTGTATCAATCGAACTATAACATCTCCGTGGAGACTACGCGCTCGTCGCCGACGCCGTTCAGCCTTTCTGCGACGGTCTCCGACGCCAGCCAGCTGATGACCCGGCCTTCCATCTGGTACCGCGGTGCCCAGATCGGGCCGCTCACCCAGCCGACGTGGCCACCGCTGGCAGTGAACTCCACCTCGAGTCGCGGGTTCGAGCGCGCGACATCCCTCACACGCTCGAGGACGACCGGGGGAAGGAAAGGGTCATCCTCGGCCGATAGCAGGAGGGTGGGCACCTTCACCTTTGGCAGGTAGTGGATGGAGCTCGATCGATCATAGTACTCGGCGGCGCCGGAGAACCCGTGCACGGGAGCAGTGAACGAATCGTCGAACTCCCAGAAGGTGCGCGAGGCGTCCATGCGAGCGCGGTCCACTGGCAGGTTGGGGTGCCGTGTCAGGGCGGCGATCCCCTTGCGCTTGAGGGTGCGGACGAAGTGCCAAGAATAGATGCGGGCGAGTCCGTGCTCGAGATGCCGAGCGCCGGCCCCCAGATCGAAGGGGGTCGAGATGGCGGCGGCTCGGCCGACCTGCCTTGGCACGTCGTCGCCGCGCTCGCCCAGCCACTTCAGCAGCACGTTTCCTCCCAGCGACACGCCCACACAGAACAGCCGTGAGTCGGGGTCCCGGGCGACCAGCGTCCGTATCACGAAGTCGGCATCCGTAGTCTCGCCGGAGTGGTATAGCCGCGGCACGTCGGGAATTCGGCCGTCGCAGGTGCGGAAGATCAGCATCGCCGCCCCCCAGCCGCGGGCCCTCGCCTGATGCATCAAGCCTTGCGCGTAGGTGGAGCGGACCGTGCCCTCGAGGCCGTGCAGGAGCACCAGCGTCGGCGCTCCCACGGCGGGCGGGTCGATGAGCGCCACGGACACGCGGTCACCATCAGGCGTGGACCACTGCTCGATGCGATCATGCGCCGGCGCCACTTTGCGTCCGAACTTGCCCCAGATGGTGGGCAAGTGCGGGCCTGGGAGCCACCAGGCCGGACGAAAGGGCGTGTGATTCGGCACGGATGCTTCACTAGATTGCGGGATTCGTTCCACTTTCGGAATATCGGGGAGCGCGCCCTTGGAAGTGCAGGTGTTCGGGACGCAGAAGAATCAAGACACGAGGCGCGCCCTTCGTTTCTGGAGCGAGCGGCGCGTAAAGGTCCATTTCGTGGACCTGAAGGAGCGGGCCGCCAGTCACGGCGAACTACAGCGTTTCCTGCAGAAGTTCGGTGTGACCGCCCTGATCGATAAGGAATCCAGGCGCTACGCCGATCTCGGGCTGGCTGCGTCGCGGATGTCGGACGAGCGCTGGTCGCAACTGTTCGTGGACGAGCCGCTCTTGCTGGTGCAGCCACTTACCCGCTGGGGATCGAAACTCACGCTTGGCGTCGCCGAGCCGGAATGGACGCAGTGGATCGCGTCGGAGAGAACGGGATGATCTGGATCTGGTCGGGGTTCTTCGCGTTCATCTTCATCGTTCTCGCCCTGGACCTGGGCGTCTTCAACCGCAAGGCGCACTCGCCGTCGCTGAAGGAGGCCATGGTCTTCACCGCCGCCACGGTGGCGATGGCGTGCGGCTTCGCGGCATTCCTGTACTTCGCGTACAACGGGCACTGGCTGGGGCTCGGCAGCCATCGCGACGCAGTCGACGGGTTGGTGAACGACGGGCGCCTCGCCGCGGTGAAGTTCCTCACCGGCTACGTCGTCGAACTGAGCCTGTCGATGGACAACGTGTTCGTGATCGCGCTGATCTTCGAGCACCTGAAGGTCCCGCTCATGTACCAGCACCGGGTTCTCTTCTGGGGCATCCTGGGCGCGCTGGTGATGCGCGGCACGATGATCGGCGTTGGCGCGCAGCTCGTGGCGCGCTACCACTGGATCCTCTACGTGTTCGGCGCCTTCCTCGTGTTCACCGGTATCCGCATGCTCTTCCAGAACAATGCGGCCACGGAAGAGGAGGTCGAGAGCTGGGTGACGCGTTGGCTGAGGCGGCGCTTCCCGGTCACGGACAGATTCCACGAGCAGCACTTCCTCGTCGAGCTCAACGGCCGGAAGTTCCTGACGCCGCTGGCGATCGCGCTGGTGCTTGTCGAGACGACCGACCTGATCTTCGCGGTGGACTCGATACCGGCGATCTTCGCGATCACCGCGGACCCGTTCCTGGTGTTCACGTCGAACGTGTTCGCGATCCTCTGCCTGCGTTCCCTCTACTTCGGCCTCGCCGGGCTCATCGAGAAGTTCCGGTACCTGAAGGTCTCGCTGGCCCTGGTGCTGGCGATCGTGGGCGTGAAGATGCTGCTGGGCACGTGGATCAAGGCTTGGCTGGGCGACGATGCGAACTTCTGGCTGCTCGGCCTGATCGCAGTGGTGCTCATCGGCGGTGGAGTGGCGAGCGCGATCGTAGATCGCAGGATCGCCAGGTCGGGTACGACGGCGTAGTACCGGCTGGGGCTTGCATTGAGGCATGATCGCTGAGTCCGCCCGCGATCATGCCCCGTGACACACCAGATTCGGATCCAGCGAGCCAACAGGTCAATGTTGGAGCAGGTAATGACTTTCGTTGTTCCAGAATATAGAATAGAGCATGGCAGCAGATCGCACGCACCCGTTCGACGTCGTGGTCGCGCTAAGGCTCCTGACTCCGAGCACGACGCTCGCAGCGACCGCAGCCGAGCTAGCTGTTGCGCCGAGCCAAGTGCACGCTTCGCTCGGCAGGCTCGAGGGAGCCGGGCTACTCAAGCCAGGAACCAGATCGACGAACACGCGCGCTCTCGGCGAGTTCATCCTGTTCGGCGTGCGATACGCCTTTCCGGCCCTACGCGGCCGGTTGGTTGCGGGAGTCCCGACCGCGCATTCTGCGCCCGCGCTCGCTGGCGAGATTGATGCCGTCGACGTCGTCGTCTGGCCGGCGCCTCTCGATCGCGACGCCGTGCGCGGCTTCTCGATCAAGCCACTTTACGCGAAAGCGCCGCGTCTGGTGAGTGCCTCCCCCGGGACCTACCGGCTCCTTACCCTGGTGGACGCCATGCGACTCGGTGACCCGCGTTCCCGGAACGCGGCGCGCGCGCAGCTCGAGCAGGCGCTGGGATGGCGCGCCGGGACTTGAGCAGGAGCCCGGGCTGACACGCGATCGCGGGCCCGAACGAATCAGGCGGTGGGACGCGCGAGAGCCCGTCGAAGGCGATCGATCTCAGGGCGACGAGCACAACCGTGCACATGGTCGTTCACCATGCCCATGGCCTGGAAGAGCGCGTACATCGTGGTCGGACCCACGAACTTCCAGCCGCGCTTCCTCAGCGCCTTTGACAGCGCGACGGAGGACTCGACCGTCGCGGGGATCGCGCCTCGGGTCACGCGCGCCGCGCGCACCGGTTCTGCCGGCTCAAAACTCCAGATGAATGCGGCGAGTGATCCAGCCTCCGCGCAAAGTTCGGCGTATCGGGCCGCATTGTTGATCACCGCCTCGATCTTGCCGCGATGCCGGACGATCCCCGCGTCCGCTAGCAGACGGCGGACGTCGGCCGCCCGGTAGGCCCCAACTCGAGCGGGCACGAAGCTATCGAATGCGCGTCGGAAGTTCTCACGCTTCCGAAGGATGGTGATCCAGCTCAGTCCGGCCTGGAATCCCTCGAGCGAGAGCTTCTCGAACAAGCGAACGTCGTCCGTCACGGGCACGCCCCATTCGAGATCGTGGTACCGGACGTACTCCTCGGAGTCGCCGCACCACCAGCAGCGCTCAACGCCGTCCGCCGAATGACGAAGCCCGTCGGACGCGCTCACTTGAATCCGCGCAGCGCGAGGAACTTGGCGACTTCGTCCGGCTCTTCCACCACCTCCAGCCATCCCGGCCGAAGCGCAAGCCGCACGACGATCGCCGCGCCCTCCGTCGTGACCGCGAACGCATCGGTGAAATCGCACTTCGCCACCGCCGTCTCCGGAATCGCGAGTCCCGGGATGCCGCTGTACTGGATCGAATGCTCGGGCCCCAAGTCGGGAAGTGGCTCCAGCCACGTCACGCCACGGAAGACTGCGACTTCGTTGGTATGCGACGTGAAAGGCGAATCGCGAGCCGGGAGGGTGGCCGAGTTCGGAAGGAAGTCCGCGACGAGACACGCAGCCTCGAACCCTGGTTCGATCTCAGCCCGGTCGACGTGGGCCCTCACTGTCCCGCCCTCGCGCAGCCGCACGCGGAACTCGCCCTCGGCGAGTTCCCAGCCTGCCCACCCGCGCCGGAGGCGCCGCAGCGCCTCCAGCGAGTCGACGTCGGCGATGAACGAGTAGGAGCGCGGATCCATAACTCCCAAAATAATCTCAGAAGACCGCGAGCAGCACGCCCACGACGACGACGACACCCGCGATGTCGAGCGCCAGCCCGGCGCGCGCCATCTGCCTTACGGAGAGCTCGCCGCTGCCGAACACGATCGCGTTGGGAGGCGTCGCCATCGGGAGCGCGAAGCCCACCGAGGCCGCGAGTCCGATGACGAGCATCATCAGGAGGGGAGGCTGGTCGAGCGCCGCGGCGAGCGAGACGGCGATAGGCATTCCCATGGAGGCCGTAGCGGAGTTCGAGGCCAACTCCGACACGACCACGGTCGCGGCAGCGACACCCAGAAGCACGATCGGCAACGGCAGCCCCTGCAGCCCTGACATCCAGACTCCGACGCTGGCGGCCAGCCCGCTCGACTCCATGGCAGCCGCGAGCGAGAGTCCACCGCCGAAGAGGAGTAGCACATCCCATGGGATCTCCCGCGCCTCCTTCCAGGTGAGGAGGGGACGAGTTGCTGCGCCGTTCCGCCCCGGCAGCAGGAAGAGCATGATTGCGCCGGTGACGGCGATGCCCGCATCGGTCACGCCGGGAAACAGCTGCGTGAGGCCCGGGATGTTTAGTGCACCGATCGCCTTCGGCTCGCGGAAAAACCAACCGATTGCCACCGAGCCGAACACGAGCAACACCGAAAGCTCACCGCCACGCAAACGGCCGAGCGCTGTCTTCTGGTCCCGCAGCGTCTGGAGGCTCGCGGCGTCGAGGTGGAGTCGCTCCCGGTGAAAGACGAACACCAAGAGCGCCCAGCACGTGGGCAGGAGCACGAGGGCGACAGGTAAGCCGAACTTGAGGAAGGTGAAGAAATCGATGTTCACGCCGATCAGCTCGCGCGCCGCACCCGCCATGATCAGGTTGGGGGGAGTGCCGATCAACGTCGCCATGCCGCCGATGCTCGCTGCGAACGCGACGCCGAGCAGCAGCGCCACGCGCTGGCTGCGCGCGGCCTCCCCCTCGCCAAAGAGCGAGCCGATCGCCAGCGCTATCGGATACATCATCGCGGCGGTTGCGGTGTTCGAGATCCACATCGAGATGAACGCGGTGGCCAGCATCACGCCGAGGACCAGTTGCCGCGAACTCGTCCCGACCGCGCCGATGACGGCAAGCGCCACACGTTGGTGCGCGTTCCAGCGCTCCAGCGCGACCGCGAGGAGGAAGCCGCCGAGATAGAGGAAGACCACCTCATTGGCGAAGTGCGAGGCCGCTTCCTTGGTGGTGGCGACACCGATCAGCGGAAAAAGCGAGATCGGCAGCAGCGCGGTGACGGCGAGAGGGAGACACTCGCTGATCCACCAGATCGCCATCCAGAGCGCCACGCCGAGCACGGCGGAACTGATCCGGTTCAGTCCACCGGGCTGAACAGACCACACGACGAGGAAGCCCAGAGGCCCGGCGATCAGCGCGGCGGCACGCCCCGCCGTCATGTACGACTGTGGTGCTTTGGGCGCGATGGTGTTCGAGGCGTTCATCGCGCCAAGAATGACGGGCGGTGTTCCGCCTCGCAAGCGCACCGTTTCAGAATCTCACCGGCTCACATTCTTGCGTTCCTCCCGGGCTCACCGTCGATGTGTTCCTCTTCATGAGGGACTGGGCGCCGGGCACCGGGTGGACTAAGCTGGGGAATGGGGATGGATCGCAGAGTTCGAACAGCAGCCCTTTTCGCATGCGCGACGGCGGCGGCGACGGTCGGCCTCGTGATCAGCGCGCGACCGCCCGTGGCCGAGGCGGCCGTCTCGCCGATCGAGCGCTTGGTCGCCGACTCCGCGGTCGCCGATTCGGCGGCGTTCGCGTCGCTGCCTCCGGCGCTGGCGACGCTCCTGGACATCCGGCCGGCGCTCACGCCGGAGGCGCTGTCAACGCCCGCGGGGGCACAGTGCTCGACGCTGGCGGAGTTCAGGCACGGGGAAGAGCGCCGGCGGCTGCGCGTCGTCATGCCCGATTCCGGCACGGTCATCCTCTACACCGCGGCCGACGAGGAGAGCGGCGCGCTGAACCGCGTGGAGTTCGTCCGGCGCACGCCGGGACTTGGGCAGCGCGGGCTGGTCTGGAACGCGCGCCTGGATGCGACCTCGAGCATGTGGTGGTTCGAGGCCCGACGCGGAGGCGAACGCCAGGCGGAGCGGGGCAACATCCCGCGCGGCGGACCGGTGCCGCGCGTGCTGCGCGCGCTCGGTCGCCAGCTGCTCACGCTTCCCTGTGAGGACTCGGTGCGAACTCGCCGATGAAGCCGATCTCGGGCTGCAGATGCTGATCGAATCGCTCCGCGACACGGCGTTGTGCGAGCGCTATCAGCGCACGGACGTCCGCCGCCGTCGCCGCCCCGAGATTGACCATGATGTTCGCGTGAATGTGCGAGATCTGCGCCCCGCCGATCCGATGGCCCTTGAGGCCGCACTGGTCGATGAGCCGTCCGGCCCCGACGCCCTCGATCTTGCGGAAGATGGAGCCTGCGCTCGGGTGGAACTCGAGCCATGGATGGCGTGAGCCGCGCCAGGAGAGGTTCTCCTGCATGATGCGGTGCATCTCGGATGGATCGCCCGGCGCGAGCGCGAACGTGACGGCGAGCGCGACCTCACCGCTCGTGTGCAGGCGCGAGACGTCGTAGCCGAACGCCATCGCGTCGCGATCGGCCATCAGGCGGGAGCCATCGGGACCGAGAAGCTCGACCGACTCGACGACCTCCTCGATGAACATGGTGCGATCGCGCCCGGGTGCCGGCGAGAGGAAGTGGAGGTTCTGCCAGACGGCGCCGCCGACGGTGCTGGGGATCCCGACGTAGTGCTCGAGGCCGGCGAGACCCTGCGAAACGACCTCGCGGATGAGATCGGCGACGACAACCCCGCTTTCCGCGCGCACGCGGCCGTCGCCGAGCAGCGACACGTGGCGCGCGGTGTTTCGCACCACGAGGCCGCGAAAACCGAGGTCACCGACGAGGATGTTCGCGCCCAGACCGAGCACGAAGCACGGGATGCCGGCGCGGTGCGCGGCGGTCACCGCGCTGGCGAGTTCCTCGTCCGTCGTGGCATCGTACAGGACGTCGGCGGGACCGCCGATACGGAAGGTGGTGTATGGAGCGAGCGGCACGCCAAGGCGCAGCCGCTCGACTCCCAAAGCCGGTGCCAGTGCCGCCGCGACCTCCTGCGGGGACTTGGGCCGATCACTCGCGCGAGACGGACTCATAGAATGCACGGAATCAACAGACGGTGGCATGGGATTGCCAGCCACGCGCCGGCATCGCTCATGGTCGCTGCACTCTGCGGCGCGCTCGCCGTGGTCCCGGCGGCCTTGTCGGCGCAGCGCGCCGAGCTCGAACGCACGATCCGGCAGCGCGTGCTCCCCAACGGGCTCGAGGTGATCGTGGTGCCGAGCGGCGGCGTGCCGATCGCGACCGTCGAGCTCGTGGTGAAGAACGGCGCATTCACGCAGTCGCCGGAGTACGCGGGGCTCGCGCACCTCTTCGAGCACATGTTCTTCAAGGCGAACGACTCATACCCGGCGCCAGACGCCTTCATGGACCGTGCGGCCGACCTTGGCGCCGTCTTCAACGCGACGACGCGCGAGGAACTGGTGAGCTACTACCTCACGGTCGTTGCGGACTCCGTCGCCGGCGGCATGCAGTTCCTCAACGCGGCGCTGCGCGGCGCACAGTTCCGGGCGGACGAGCTGGCGCGCGAGAAGCAGGTCGTGCTCGGCGAGTACGACCGGGCGGAATCGTCGCCCTGGTTCCGCCTTGACGAGACGATCGGACACAAGCTCTGGGGCTCATTCTGGAGCCGCAAGAACACCATCGGCGACCGCGACGTCATCATGAAGGTGACGCCCGAGCAGATGCGGACGATCCGCGACATCTACTACGTGCCGAACAACTCGGCACTCATCGTCGCGGGCGACGTACAGCCGGACTCCATCTTCGCCACGGCCGAGCGGATCTTCGGCACTTGGCCTCGCGGAGCGGACCCGTTCGTCCGCGCGCCGGTGCCACCCGTGCCGCCGCTCGCGCAAAGCGAGGGCGTGATCGTCGAGGAGCCGGTCAACGCGGTCACCGTGCAGGTGCAATGGCACGGGCCGGGCGCGAGCAAGGACCAGGAGGCGACGTTCGCGGCCGACGTCTTCTCCGACATCCTGAACCAGCCTGCATCGCGCTTCCAGCAGAAGCTCGTGGAGAGCGGGCTCTGGCAGGGAGTCGTCGTCAACTATTACACGCTGAACCACGTGGGCCCGATCACCGTGAGCGGCCAGACGTCGCCGGAGCGACTGCGCGACGCGCTGAAGGCGCTGGACGAGGAACTCGCCGCCACGCTCGAGCGGGACTACTTCAAGATCGAGGAGCTCAATGCGGTGAAGGCCAATCGTGCCGTCACGACCGCGTTCGGGCAGGAGCGTGCCTCCGAGAACGCCCACACCATCGGCTTCTGGTGGAGCGTCATCGGACTCGACTATCACCTTCGCTACATCGACGCGATGGCCGCACAGACGCCCGCCCAACTGCAGGACTACGCCCGGCGCTTCATCATCGGCAAGCCGCGCATCACGGGCGTGATGCTCCCTACGGGCGCGCGCGCGCGCCTCAAGCTGACCGAACAGGAACTTGCGGGCTTCGGGGTGACGCCATGACGCGCCTGCGTTCGAAGCCAGGCTTCCGCGTGATGCTGGATGGGTCGTGTCGCGCTCTTGTCGCGGCGCTCGTGACGATGCCAGTGGCCGCCGTTGTCTCCACGGCACCGCTCCGCGCGCAGCCGGCCGCCGTCGTGGCCCCGGCCGCGGACGACTCGCTGACGACGCGCTACGACGTGGACGGTGTCCGCATCATCCACCGGCGCACGAACAACAACCTCTTCGTGGCCAACCTATACCTGCTCGGGGGCGTGTCGCTCGCCGACGATCGGTCAGCGGGACTCGAGCCGATGTATCTCGAGGTCACCGAACGCGGGACGCGGAAGTACCCCGGCGACAAGCTGCGCCGCGCGATGGCGCAGACGGGCAGCGAGATCGGCACGGTGCCGCACGAGGACTGGACCGTCTATGCGTTGCGCACCACGACGGACCGGCTCGACTCGGCGTGGAGCATCTACACCGACCGGTTGATGGCGCCGACGCTGGCCGCTGCCGACTTCGAGTTCGTGCGCGCGAACCGCCTGGCTGGCGTGCGGCAGCGGGGAGATAGCCCGGACGCGCTCCTCGAGTACCTCGCCGACAGCGTCGCGTTCACCGGTCATCCGTACGCGCTCTCAACGGTGGGGACCGAGCGCTCGCTCGCGGGCATCACGCTCGAGGACATCAAGGACTTCCAGCGCGAGCGCATGGTGAAGTCGCGCATGCTGCTGGTGATCGTGGGCAACCTGCCGCGCGCGGACATCGAGCGGATGGTACGCACGAGCATCGCGACCATGCCCGCCGGCGACTATGCGTGGACGGTGCCCACGGCGGGTGGCGCGCGCCCCGGCTCGAACGTGCTGATCGAGTCACGGCGCCTGCCGACGAATTACATCCTCGGTTGGTGGAGCGGACCGTCCGCGGGACACGCCGACGTCCCGGCGCTGCGGGTGGCCTCGGCGATCCTCTCCGGCCGGCTGTTCAATGAAGTGCGCTCCAAGCGGAATCTCACTTACGCGGTGGAGGCGCGCTTCCGCGACCGCGGCCTGATCACCGGCGGCCTCTACGTGACGACGACGCAGCCCGACACCACGCTGAAGATCATGCGGAACGAGATCCGCAACCTGCAGCTCTTCACGCTGCCCACCGAGTACCTCGCGCCGCTGATCCAGCAGTTCATCACGGAGTACTTCCTCGACAACGAGACGTCTGGCGCCCAGGCGGATTTCCTCGCGCGGGCCGAGCTGTACCAGGGCGACTTCCGCGCCGGAGACCGGTTCGTCGATGACCTGCGCGCGGTGACCGGCGACGACGTGCGGCGCGTGGCGAACGACTGGATGCGCAATATCCGCTTCGCCTACATCGGCAATCCGACGCAGGTGAACCGCTTCCTGTTGATGGGCTTCTAGCGCTGGCGCGCGGCGACGACACGGCGCATGTCGTCGAGCGAGACGCCGACCGCGCGGAGGGCAACCATCATGTGGTAGAGGAGGTCTGCCGCCTCCTCGGCGGCGCGTCCGCCGTCGCCGTCCGCACACGCAGTGACGAGCTCCGCGGCTTCTTCGCCGAGTTTCTTGAGCCTCAGGTTGCGGTCGCCGAGCAGCCGGTGGGTGTATCCGGCGGCAGGCATCGCGTCCACCGACGCCGCGCCGCTCAGTCCCGTGGTCGCGCGGTCCTCGATCGTCCGGTCGAGCGCGGAGAGCGCGTCGCCTGACGGCCCGTCAAAGCAACACGCGGCGCCCGTGTGACACGATGGACCGGCGGGCAGCACGCGAGCGAGCACGGCATCGCCGTCGCAGTCGGCGGTGAGCGACACCACGCGCTGCACGTTGCCGCTCGTCGCCCCCTTGTGCCATGCGCCGCGCGATCGCGAGCGATAGTGCATCTCCCCGCTGGCGAGCGTGCGCTCGAGGGCTTCGCGATCCGCGTGGGCGAGCATCAGCACGCTGCCTGTCACGGCGTCCTGCGCGACGACGGTCACGAGGCCACCCCCCTTGGCGAAGTCGAGTTCGTCCAGGTCAATCATCGAAGTAGTCCCGCACGGCACGGTCCAAATTCGCGTTGGTGGCGATGGCGCTGCCTCCGAAGGCCGCTCGGTTTCCCGAGAGGTCGGTGAACACGCCGCCGGCCTCCTCGATGATCGGCTGGAAGCATGCCGAGTCCCACGCATTGAGCACGGGGTCCACCATCACCTCCGCACGCCCGGTCGCGACGAGCAGGTAGCCGAAGCAATCACCCCAAGTGCGGGCAAGCGCGGCCTCGCCGGTGAGGGTGCGCCACCCCTCGCGCAGGGACGCCCGGCGGAACGATCGCTCGTCGGTGATGAGCACCGTCGCGCCGGCGAGCGTGGAGGTGTCGCTGACGCGTGCGCGTTGACCGTTCCACCAGCAGCCTTCGCCGACTTCCGCGGCCACGATCTCTCCGACGGCGGGAAAGTACGCGCATCCCGCGAGCACGCGATCGCCCTCGGCGACCGCGACGAGCGTTCCCCACAGCGGCACGCCGTGCACGAACGAGAGCGTGCCGTCGATGGGATCGAGCAGCCAGCGCCGGCCGCTCGTGCCGGCGGACTCCCCGCCCTCCTCGCCAATGATCGCGTCGTCGGGGAATCGCGACGCGATCCAGTCGCGCGCGGCCTGCTCGGCGGCACGATCCGCCTCCGTCACGGGAGAGCCGTCGCGCTTGGTCTCGACCACGAGTGCGGTGCGAAAGTGCGCCATGGCGATGTCGCCGGCGATGCGGGCGACTTCCTGCACCTGATCAAGCAATGAACGGCTCATGCGGCTACCTCGCGAACGGGAATTGACGCAGAGCGCATCTCCGCCTTGAGCGCGCCGATGGTCGTGAGTCCATCATGAAGGATACCGGCCACGAGAACCGCGTCGGCTCCTGCCTCGACGGCCTCGCAAAGATGCGCGGCCGCCCCCGCGCCACCGGAGGCGATCACCGGCACGGCGACCGCGCGCGACACCGCCTTGATGAGTGCGAGGTCGTACCCGTGCCGGCCCCCGTCCCGGTCGATGCTCGTGAGCAGGATCTCGCCGGCGCCGCGCGCCGCGCACTCGCGTGCCCAGTCAACGGCGTAACGACTGGTGGGGACCAGGCCGCCTCCGGTGTGCACCCGCCAAGCGTCTCCCTCGAGACGTGCGTCGATGCTGGCCACGACGCACTGGCTCCCGAAGCGCGCCGCACCGTCGGTCAACAGCCCCGGACAATAGACTGCCGCGGAGTTCACCGCGACCTTGTCCGCTCCAGCGCGCAGCGCCGCGTCCATGTCGTCGACCGTGCGTATGCCGCCCCCCACCGTCATGGGGATGAAGAGCCGCTCCGCCGCGCGACGGAGCAGCTCGAAGAGGTGATCCCGCTCCTCGACCGTCGCGGCGATGTCGAGGAAGACGATCTCGTCGGCACCCTGGTCCTCATAGCGCATGGCGAGTTCCACTGGATCCCCGGCATCACGGAGGTCGACGAACCCAGTGCCCTTCACCACACGCCCGCCGTGCACGTCGAGGCAAGCGATGAGACGGCGCGCGAGCGTCACTGCACCTCCAGCGTGACGTCGCCCTTGGTGCTGAAGACGCGGAGCGCGTCCTCGGACGCCTGGCGCAGCGCGAGACCGAACGCCTTGAACGACGCCTCGACCACATGATGACGGTCGGTGCCGCGGATGACGATTACGTGCAGCGTGAATCGTGCCGCGTCGCAGACGGAGCGAAGGAAGTGATCGTAGAGGGAACTGGGCAACGGCCCGCGGTAGTACGGCCGGCCACCCGTGTCGAGTACGGCCTGCACGAGCGCATCGTCCATCGGCACCGTCCGGTCGCCAAAGCGCGCGGCCGTCGACGGAACGACGCGCGAGAAGGCCGTGCCAAGCGCGATCGCGACATCCTCGATGATGTGATGCCGCAGGTCGCCGCCGGCCGTCACCTCGATGTCGAACCCGGAGTAACGGGCCAGCACGCAGAGCATGTGGTCGAGGAACGGCACGGAGGTCTGCGCGCGCGCGACGCCGCTGCCGGCCACGACCTCCACGCGAACCGTCGTCTCCGACGTCCGTCGCTCAACGACTGCAGGAACGGGCGGCCTCATGCGGCGAACTCCTCGGCGACGGCTCGTGGATCGAGCGTGCCCGTGTAGAGCGCCATGCCAAGCACGACCGCGGAGACCCCGCAGTCCCGAAGACGGCGGAGATCGGCGATGCCCGATACGCCTCCGGACGCGATCACCGGGCACGGAGCGACGTCGACTACCGCCTCCATGAGGGGCAAGTCCACTCCCTGCATCAGTCCTTCCATGTGGACTGCAGTCACCAGGAGGCCGCGCAGCGGAACATCCCGCAGCCCCGATGCGAGGTCGAGGACGTCACGTGACGTCGTGGCGCTCCACCCGCGCGTGACGACCCGGCGCGCGCGCACGTCGGCCGCGAGGATCACCCGACCCGGGTGAAGCTGCGCTTGCGCAGAGAGCCAGGCCGGGTCCTCCACTCCCCGCGTACCGACGACGACCGCGTCGACTCCTTCCTCGAGCATGGAGAGGATCGAATCCTCGTTACGGACTCCGCCGCCCACCTGCAGCGGCACGGCCGCGGTGCGCAGGAGCTCACGAACCATCCCGTGATTGTCGCCACGTCCGGTCGCGCCATCGAGGTCCACGACGTGAAGGCGCGAGAAGCCGGCCGCCTCCCAACGGCGCGCGACCTCGAGGGGGTCGCCGAGGCGGATCGACTCCCGCTCGTAGTCGCCCTCCACGAGCTGGACGCAACAGCCTTCACGAAGGTCGAGCGCAGGGATCGCGAGCATCAGCGTGTCACCGGAAGAGGGAGACCAGCATTCGCGCCGGCCACGGAGCGCAGCCAACGGTCGAGAAATCGCACGCCCGGCCGACTGCTCTTCTCGGGATGGAACTGCACACCGACGCATGAGCCGCGACGCACCATTGCGGGGAACCGGTCCGCCTCGTGCGTGGACCAAGCGACGACACTCTCGGCGTCAGCGGGCCGGCAGGCATAGCGGTTGGCGTAGTACGCCGCGAGCAAGCCAGAGCCAGACATCGTCTCGCCCGAGGCATCGTCGATCGTGTTCCACCCGACCTGCGGCGTCCGCCGCGCGCGCAACATCGTCACGGGTCCCTCGAAAACGCCAAGCCCGCGGCCGTCCCCTTCCTCGCTCGAGTCGAAGAGGAGCTGCATCCCGAGACAGATGCCGAGGGTCGGCAGCCCGCCCGCGATCGCCGCTCGCAACGCCTCGCGCGCCGGCGCGATGCGCGCGGCCGCCGGGCCGAAGGCACCGACGCCAGGAAGAACGAGCACGTCCGTGTCGAGGGCGCGCGCGGGATCCCGCGCGAACACGATCTCGCGTCCCGGACCGGCCAGCGCCTTGGCCAGCGAGTGCAGGTTCCCGGCGCCGTGCTCAAGGATCGTCACGCGCATGGCCACAGCTCCTCGCAGGCCGCGACGACCCGGTCGAACGACTCGCGCGGTGCGACACCGATGCGCACGGCATCGCCGACGCCGGTGAGTCCCGCGAATGACCGCACGCCGATGCTGCGTTCCGCGAACCGCCGGGCAACTTCCGCCGCGGATCCGTCCACCTGGAGGAAAGCGAAGTTCGCGCGCGAATCCCATGCACGCACGTTCGCCCGACCCTGGAGCGCCGCGACCAGCCGCTCGCGCGACTCGACGGCTTGGCGGGCGACGTCGCGCATCCACTCGGCGTCCTCGCGCAGGGCCGTCGTCGCGGCGAGTTCCGCGAGCGCGTTCACCCTGTATGGCCCCCTCGTCCTCGCCGTCGCCGCGACGAGCCTCCTTCCGCCGACGCCATAACCGACGCGGAGTCCGGCCAGACCCCACGCCTTCGAGAAGGTGCGCGTCACGAGGAGCCGCTCCAGTGAAGGCGCGGACGGACGCCAGTCGATGCCGGTATCGAACTCCGCATACGCCTCGTCGAGGATCACGATGCCGGGCGCGCGATCGACGAGGCGCCGGATCTCCGATGGCGGCGTGATGGTGCCGGTGGGATTGTTCGGCGAGCAGAGGTAGATCACCCGGGCGCCGGTGGCCAGCAACCCGTCCACATCGGCGGATCCGTCCGCGAGCAGAGGCACTGCCATCGGCTCGAGACCGTTCAGCCGGGCGAACACCGGGATCATGGAGAACGTGGGGTCAGCGTATGCGAGCCGTGTGCCCGGAGCGGCCACCGCGCGAAGGCAGGCATCGATGACGTCGTCGCTCCCGCAGCCCGAAACGACTTCGTCGGCGCCAACGCCGGCCGCAGCGGCGATCGCCTCGGCGAGACCGTTCGCGCCGACTGACGGGTACGACTGAAGCACCAGGGATGCCGCGCTTCGCACCGCCGCGAGCGCCCGGGGTGGAGCACCCCAGAGATTGATGTTGTCGCGGAGGTCGAGGTCGACGCCTTCCAAGGGTTCAGAGGAGTACTCCGAGAGTCCCTCGAGCCCGGATCGCAGGAACGGTGAGTTCACGATGCCTCCTCCCGGATGAAGTGACGCGCGGCACGCGCGTGCGCCGGCAGCCCCTCGGAACCGGCGAACATCGCGGTGTCGCGCGCCATCGCGGCAGCGGCGGGGGCGTCGATTCGCTGCCACGTGGTCCAGCGCACGAAGTCGATCACCGACAGCCCCGAGTAGACGCGCGCCAAGCCGCCCGTCGGGAGGACGTGGTTGGCGCCCGTCATGTAGTCCCCGAAGGCAACGCTGGGTGCGTCGCCAAGGAAGACGGTGCCAGCATTGCGCAGCCCCGCGAGCACGTCGTCGCGCGTGCCGGCCGCGAGCGCGAGCAGCACGTGCTCACCGGCCCAGCGATTCGCGAAAGTGATGGCGTCGTCGAGCGACGGGGCGACGAGCGCGCCGCCCCGCGAAGCGAGGGCCGCGCGGATCACGGCGGCGCGCGGCTCGTCCGCGAGGCGCCGGGCGAGGGCGACCAGCACGCGATCGACCCATGCTTCCGACGAGCCGACGAGCACGACGGCGGCGACGGGATCGTGTTCGGCCTGCGCGAGCATCTCGCGCGCGACCTTCTCGGGACATGCCGCGTCGTCGGCGAGCACGAGCAGTTCACTCGGTCCGGCGGGCGAGTCGATGCCGACGCATCCCGCTACCTGGATCTTTGCCTCGGCGACGTAAGCGTTGCCGGGACCGACGATCCGGTCGACTCGCGGCACGCTGGCTGTGCCGAACGCCATCGCCGCAATGGCGCCTGCGCCGCCGGTCGCGAACAAGTGGTCCACCCCTGCGATCGCTGCGGCCGCAAGGACGACCGCAGGCGGCCGCCCATCCGCGCCGGGAGGTGAGCAGACGATCACCTCGCTGACGCCGGCGACGCGAGCCGGGATGGCACCCATGAGGAGCGAACTCGGGTACGCCGCGCGGCCGCCCGGAGCGTAAACCCCCACCCGGCGCAACGCGTCCGGCCGCCGGCCGAGGACGACGCCGTCCGCCGTCGTGAACGTACTCGGGCGCGGCAGGTCAGTCTCGTGCGCCGCGCGGAGTGACTGCGCGGCGCGTTCGAGCGCGCCGCGCAACTCGGGGCGCAAGCCGTCCAGCGCGCGCATCCACTCCTCTCGCGGCACCTCGAGCGACGACAGGGCGACCGAATCGAACTCGAGCGACATCTCGAGGAGCGCGCGGTCGCCGCCGGAACGAACGCGGCTGATGATCGCGGCCGTGGCGCTTCGGAGGGCCGCGTCCGATTCGGTCGCTCGATCGAAGAGCACCGCGGCGTCGGCGGCCGTGAGGTGATTCGTCGATCCACGCACGGCGATGTTGATGAGGGTCACGCCATCAACCTCTCGATCCTGGTGACGAGGATCCCCTCGGCGCCGATCTCCTTGAGCGCGTTCAACGTTCGATAGATACCGGCCGCCGCACACACGGCGTGAACGGCCACCTTGCTGCCGCCGTTCATCACGTCGATGACCGTCGGGCCAGAGATCCCCGGCAGGATGCGTCTCACGTCCGGCAGCCGCTCCCGTGGCACGTTCGCCATCACGTAGCGCTGGCCGCGGGCGTCGAGGACGGAACGGAGTGCGGCGACCAACTCGGTCAGCGAACGCCGACGCTCTCCCTTCGGCGCGCGGCCGGTTCCCTCACGGGCGACGATGAGCCGCGCGGTGGACTCGAAGACCGTGGCAATCTCGCGCAGGCCGTTCACGCGCATCGTCGAGCCGGTGGATGTGAGGTCGAGGATCACGTCGGCTATCCCCAGGTGCGGGGCGACTTCCGCCGCACCGGAGATCGCCACGAGCTCGATCCGCTTGCCGCTGAGGTCGAAGAACTCTTGCGTCAGCCGCGGGAAGACCGAGGCGACGCGGGAGCAGTCCGGCAGGTCGCCGACCGATCGAACGGGACTCTCCTCCCGGACCGCAACGACGAGCCGGCACTTCCCGAACCCGAGGTCGAGCAGCGATTCCACCGGGCGGGTCGACTCCCGAACCAGATCCCACCCGGTGATGCCCACATCGGCGGCCCCGTCGGCGACGAACTCGGGGATGTCCGGGGCACGCACGAAGATGGCCTCGAGCTCCCCACCGAGTGAGGCCACGAGTGCGCGCTCGGACGAGGCTCGCACCTCGAGTCCCGCGTCGGCGAGGAGGGACTTGGCGTCTTCACTGAGACGTCCTTTGTTTGGCAGGGCCAGGCGAAGCATGGGAGATCGGCGGGAAAAAGAAAAAAGGCCTGTCCGAGGAATCGGACAGGCCAAGAGGCGTTGCGGCAAAAGAAGGAGAGTCGCGTGCTACCGGGCGGACTCCACGTGCGCCGAACATCCCCGACCTGTCAGGTCGAGATGATGCTGCGCGTGGAGGTGGCCGCGGTTGGTCATGGAACGCGAACGGTAGCGGGAGGAGTTCACGGGGTCAACCGGGACGTGTCCTCGATGGGTTTGAGCCGAAGCAGCCCCTTCCCCAGGGTGAGATGGCAATCCCCCTGATATTGTGATATTTTTCACAAGCGATGGAGGGTTTTCGTCGCACTTCAACAATTATTTTTCAGTTCGGCCTGGAGGCCATCATCATGTTGTTCAACCGTCTGGCGCTCGTTGCGAGCGCGTTCGTCTTCGCCGCTTGCGGCGGCACCGCTGAAGATTCCGCGCCGGCGGCTGACACGGCCACCCCGGCTCCTGCCGCTGCCCCGGCCGCTGCCGATGCCGGCGCCGCCGTCGCGCTTGCCCCGATCACCGGCAAGACGCATGAGATCAAGATGGTGGGTGACGACAAGGGTTACCGCTTCGAGCCTGCGAACCTGACCATCAAGTCCGGCGACGGCGTCCACTTCGTGTTCGTCTCGGGTGGCCCGCACAACGTCGCGTTCGACGGCACGGCGCTCGCGGCGAACGTCAAGTCGCAGCTCGACGCGAACTTCGGCTCGCAGCGTCTTTCGGAGCTGATGTCGAACATGTACATGGCCCCGGGCGAAGGCATCACGCTCTCGTTCGCGAACGTCCCGGCCGGCTCGTACCCGTTCAACTGCACGCCGCACATCGCGATGAACATGAAGGGCGTCATCACCGTCGAGTAAGGCCTCGGCGCGCAAGCGCGCCTGTCGTGACGTAACGATGCGAGGAGCGGGTGCCGGGGCGATTCGCCCGGCACCCGCTTGTTTCTTCGGACAGAGGCGCGATACTACACGAAACCGTGACCATTCCCCCGTCGCCGTCCCAACCTCCCGCGTCGCGCGCCGACCCCCTAACCGGCTCGGATTGGCTTGCGGCGCGGGCATCGATCGCGAGCCGCCGCGTTCGCCGATTCACCCGGACGTGGACGCTGGTCCTGGGCCCGCTCGTAGCGGCCGCGTTCATCATTCCCCTGGCATCCGCGCCGCCGACCGCGTCGGGCCGCGACGCAGCGCGACTCGTCGATGACACGGTGCGCACTGCCGAACGAGTCGCGAGCACCGCGCTCGCCGCTATGGTGGCAGAGTCGTTGTACACGGCGGCGTCCCTCGAGAACGCTGAAGCCAAGCCGCCCATGGAGGCGCGTCGTCCTGCCGTGGTCGCCACTGCACCTGCCGCCGCAGCCAATGCCGCACCAGCGGCCGCCAATGAGAATCCGGCTGTCCTCTCCCTGGCGAACGCGATCAGCGAGGCACGTCGCCTGCGCACGCCGACGGCATGGCTTGCGGTCGCCAAGGAGCCGCCCGTGAACGGCGGACCGCGCATGCGCGCGCTCGCCGATTCGCTGGCGTCGCTCGCGCAGCGTCGCGATGCCCTGCCCTCGGGGCCAGAGCGCGAGCAGCAGGCCGCACCACTGACTGCCGCGATCAGTCGCGTGGGATACACGATCCTCGCGATCGCGGAGAATCGCCGCGCGACGCTCGCCGAAGCGACTGGAAGCGCGGCCGCCAGCGTGGCCGTGGCGCCGGAGGTCGAGATTCCCGCAGCGCTGGCCGCGAGCGTCCCCACGCCAGTGACCGTTCGCGCCGATACCGCAGAGCTCGCGGCGAACGTCGCGGCGGCGCGCGGCACGCTGGGATCGGCGCAGCGCGGACACGCGCGCGCGGTGGCAGCGCTCGAGTCGTTCCGCAACGAAGCGCCGACCGCGGGGCGAGCCTCGCTGCTCGCGCTGTCGCCGGCGCTGGCTCTCTTGGGCCTGCTGATCACGGGACTCGCCGTGCGATTCGCCATCGCGCTGCAGCAGGAGCGCGACGAGCCGACTCTTGCCAGCGCGATCGAGGCGGAACGCGCGATCGGAGCCACGGTGCTGGCGACCGTGAAGGACGCGCCGCTCGACGGGCCGGCGCGCTTCAGGCCCAGCGGCGTCGATCCGTTCCGCATGCTCTATCTCGGGCTGACGGCGACCGGCACCCGCGCGCGTACGATGATCGTCACCGGCAGCGATCCGGTGATCGTGGCGGCCGTCGGCGCCCGCCTCGCAATCTCGGCGGCGGCGGACCATCGTGCCACGCTCGTGGTGGACCTCGATCCCGCGGGCATCGCGCTCTCGCGCACCTTCCGGGAACGCCCCGAGCCCGGGCTCACGGACGCGCTCGCCGGCTCCTTCCGCTGGCGGGAGATCGCGCGCCCGGTCGGATCGAGCGACGGATTGCCGATCACGCTGATGCCGGCCGGGACCGAGCGCGACGATCTGCCGGTGGGCGACGCCCTGGCGGCGCAGCGGGAGGACCTCACGAGATTCCGCTCGGCATTCGATTTCACGATCCTCGTGGCACCGGCACCGAATCTCGCGATGGCGATCGAACTCGTGGAGTCGAGCCCGCTCGTCCTCTGCGCGGCGGTTGGCGAAACCAAGGTGGCGGATTTCACCGCCACTGGAGCCTCGCTGCGAAGCGGCGCGCGCCGGCTTCACGGTGTCGTGCTATGGGACGCGCCTCGACCGCAGTTGCCGACCCGCGCTGAGCTGGCCGCGATGCTCTCGACGCGGAAGGGCCGTACTCCCGGCGGCTCCTTCGCCGCAGTTCAGAAGGTGATTGAAAGCTATAAGCGCCAGTAGAAGGACAGTTTAATGGAACTAACTGGCCAGTGGGCCGATACTCTCCTCGCGTTCGAACAACTGTTCTACCTGAAGCTTGCCGTGTGGGGCGTGATGTCGCTGGTGGCAGGCTCGGCGCTCCTGGCCACCCTGCGCGCACGGAGCAGAGAGTCGCCCGTGCTCGGCGGGTTCGGGCTCGCCATGGCCGTCTGGGGCGTGCTCGAGGTCGCCTTGGCACTGGCTCGGCGCCACGGCGTCGTGATGCGCGACCTGGCGGCTGCGATCTCTCTCGATCGCTCACTCTGGTTCGCAATGGGGCTCTTGGTCGGCGTGGCGATGGCGTCGATGCTCGCGGCGGCCCTCGCGTGGCACCTCGCTCGCCGCTTGCGACTCGTGGGCGCCGGAGTGGCAACGACAGTCCACGCCATCGCTCTTGCCGTGCTGGTGCTCCAACTCATTCCCGCGATCGTGCGTTAGCGGGGCAGGGTCCAGCACCGAGGCGTGCCCATCGCTATGTTCCCCATCGAGATGATGACCGGGTACTCGGATCGCATCAACCACGCATTCGCCTTCGCGGCGAAGCATCACGACCGCCAGGTGCGGAAGGGCACGCGCCTTCCCTACCTCACGCACCCGGCCAACGTCGCGATCATCCTCACGCGCTACGGGCGCGATGAGGACACCGTGGTCGCCGGCATCCTCCATGACGTGATCGAGGACTGTCTTCGCGACGGGTGGACGCGCGAGATGCTCGATGATCGGATAGCCTCGAAGTTCGGCGAGGGAGTGCTCTCGACCGTGCTCGCGGTGACCCGGCGTCGCACGGACGATGACGGGATCGAGATGTCGCGCGAGGAAGTGCGCGCCGACTTCCTCGCGCGGCTCGCGGACGCGGGCGAGCAATCGCGCTGGGTCTGCGCCGCCGACAAGGTCCACAACGCCGGTACCATCCTCGCCGACCTGCGCCGCACGATCGACGCGCACACGGTCTGGAGCCGGTCGAGCGGAGGCCGCGAGGGCACCATGCAGTGGTACCGCAGCGTGCGCGATCGCCTGGCGCAGCTCGACTTCGATGCACCGATCATGACGGAGTTCGCGTCGCTCGTGGAGCAGCTGGAGACGCTCTGAGTCGTGCGTGACCGCGCCGACGCGCGGCCGCTCATCATCATCACGCTTCGATCAGCCGCCCGCCGGGTAAGTGCGCTGCACGTACTCGTCCAGGATCTCGAGGAACTCCGGCACGATGCGGTCGCCCTTGAGCGTCACGCGCAACTTCCCGTCGACGTAGACCGGCGCCTTGGGATCCTCGAAGGTGCCGGGAAGCGAGATCCCCAAGTTCGCGTGCTTCGACTCGCCCGGCCCGTTCACCACGCAGCCCATCACCGCCACCTTCATCTCTTCAACGCCGGGATGCGCGTCGCGCCATGACGGCATCTGCTCGCGCAGGTAGGTCTGGATGTCCTCCGCCATCTGCTGGAAGAACGTCGACGTCGTGCGGCCGCATCCCGGGCACGCCGTCACCTGCGGAGTGAAGGAGCGCAGCTCGAGCGACTGCAGTATCTGCTGTGCGACG
This sequence comes from Gemmatimonadaceae bacterium, assembly GCA_035538035.1. Taxonomy (GTDB): domain Bacteria; phylum Gemmatimonadota; class Gemmatimonadetes; order Gemmatimonadales; family Gemmatimonadaceae; genus Pseudogemmatithrix. The sequence goes on from DATLLD010000138.1 coordinate 29,119, forward strand.
ACGACTTCCTCGGTGCGATCCCCGCCCGGCCGCGGCGTGAGCGATACGCGAATGGTGTCGCCGATGCCCTCTCCGAGCAGGATCGAGAGCGCGGCCGTCGTGGCGACGACGCCCTTGGTGCCGAGTCCCGCTTCGGTAAGACCGAGATGCAGCGGGTAGTCGCACCGCGCGGCGAGCCGGCGGTAGACGGTCACCAAGTCCTGCACCTGCGAGATCTTCGCCGAGATCAGGATCTGGTCATGGCGAAGCCCGGTCTCCTCGGCGAGCGCGGCCGAGCGCAGCGCCGACTGCAGCATCGCCTCGAAGTAGACCTCCTTGGCCTCGAGCGGTTCGGGGCGGAGCGCGTTGGCATCCATCAGCTCGGTGAGGAGGTCCTGGTCCAAGGACCCCCAGTTGACACCGATGCGAACCGGCTTCTGGTACTCGACCGCGACCTCCACGATCGTGCGGAAGTTGTCGTCGCGGTGCCGCGTGCCGACGTTGCCGGGGTTGATGCGGTACTTCGCGAGCAGTTCCGCGGTGCGCGGGAACTTCCGGAGGAGGAGGTGACCGTTATAGTGGAAGTCGCCGATGACCGGCACGTGAACGCCGAGATCGGCGAGTCGCGACATCACCTCGGGGACAGCGGCGGCGGACGCGTCGTTGTTCACGGTGATGCGCACGAGCTGCGAGCCCGCGGCCGCCAAGGCGGCGACTTGGGCGGCGGTGGACGGCGCGTCGGCGGTGTCGGTGTTCGTCATCGACTGGATGACGATGGGCTGCGAGGAGCCGACCTTCACGCCGCCGATGTCTGCGGTCACGGTCTCGCGACGCGGATCGAAGGGGGTCACGACTCGGATCTCAGGTGCAGGTGTAGTTCATCTGGCTGGTGCGTGCGGTGTGGTCTCTTCCGCGCCGCTCCAACGGTCTCCGAACAAGTTACTACGTGCTGCGGCAATCCTCCCGGTCCAGGCAAGGCCCCGCATGCGAAATGACGAGCCAAAAGGTCCCGACCCGAGTGCGTTCCCGGACACAGATCCGCGGGCCAGCACGACGCGGCGCTTCGCGCGACGGAATTGGGGGAAGATCACCATCCTTGCCTTGATCCTGCTCCCGCTGCTGGGCATGTCCATCTGGGCGGGAGTGGCCCTCAGCTACTCTTATTCCACCGGTACCCGCACTGGATACGTGCAGAAGCTTTCGCTCAAGGGTTGGCTCTGCAAGACGTGGGAAGGCGAGCTGGCGATGGCAACGGCGCCGGGCGTGTCTCCCCAGATCTTCCAGTTCACCGTTCGCGACGACTCACTGGCCAAGGCCATGACGGTGGACATGGGAAAGGGACGAGTCTCGCTCAATTACGATGAGCATCGCGGCGTTCCGACCACCTGCTTTGGCGAGACACCATATTTCGTGAAGTCCTACAGGCTGATGATCGATGATGGACTTCCGCCGCTTCCGTAGCGGCTCGAGATTCCTGCCTGCTCGCACGTGTAGGTCGAGGTGAAAGCCGTAACCCGATGCAGCGTATCGCTGTGTGTTGCAAAAGTCGGGTATTGCGGACCGAGACAGAAGACCATACTTTTAGGCATCCACCGGGCTTTCCGGCTGGATGGTTCAACAGTCCGATTGTGCAGGGCACGGCGCGTTCCGCACGCTCCCGGCATCAATCAACAAAATCAGGAGTAGGGAATGCGTACGACCGGCAAGGTGAAGTGGTTCAACGATGCGAAGGGCTTCGGGTTCATCACGCCCGACAACGGCACCAAGGATTGCTTCGTGCACTACAGCGCGATCCAGGGTTCTGGCTTCAAGTCGCTCGCAGAGGGCGACGCCGTCGAGTTCGATATCGTGCAGGGTGCCAAGGGCCCCGCTGCCGAGAACGTCTCGAAGGTTTCGTAAACCGCTAGCCGGCACAATCGGGAAGGCGCCCAGACTTGGTCTGGGCGCCTTCTTGCTTTTGTGTCCACTGACATTGCGAAATTCCCTGAAGTGTACGATGCGAAGGTGCGATCAGCCGCGCGTACGTGTACTGCTCAAAGCTTCCCTGTGACCCACACGCTCAGGAGTTCCGCAGCCTCGCCTTCCGCGGTCGGCCCCGTCTAGGACGCACGACACTCTCGATCGCGACTTCCAGGCGGGACGCGATCTCTCGCCGCAGTGCCGCGGCATCGACGCTGACCTGGAGATATTCGCCCACCGCGGCGTGACCAGACGCGCTGAGTTCCAGCGCAGCTCCGCCCGATCCTGTCGAAGCCACACGCGGACCTCTATCCAGCTCAGCAGCTCCGACTGCCGAAGCCTCGAGCAACCGCTGGGCGATATGAAATGATTCCGTAAGTGGCGATCCCAAGCCTGCGGAAATGTCAGCGCTCAGCGCCAATACCTCCAACAGGTTCACAGGTATTCGCCGCTCGACCCCTTGGCGGCCGCGAGGAATGACATTGGGCCCCAATCGCAATAACAAGCCGTCCAGCGCCTTGCGGTCGATTCCGAGCACTGATGCTGCGGTGGCGGTAGTTATGGCCCGCAATTAAAACTCCAAATCAAGGAACTTAAAATTTGATTCGTAAGTCCTTGTCCGTCAATGCTAAGTAGCGAAGGTCTGATGTGACGTCGAGATGCCGCAAAATCGCTGGATAATTAACCGCAAACACAAGCAACTAAAATTAGCAGGGGTGTACCGAAATTATGCTATGATTGCATGTTATTTTACTAAGTGCTGCTGTAACAACGCTTTACTGGCTGCTTCCAGTTGACGCTCGACTGCCTTGAGACCCGTGCCACCATCCAGCGAACGGTGCGCAATCGACGTCTCCGGCAGCAGCTCCTGCATGACGTCAGGCTCAAAGGCAGCATGCGCGGCCTGGAAACTTGCGAACGGCAACTCGGTCATTTCCACGCCCATCTCCTCCGATTCCCGCACCAGACGGCCGACGGCCCCGTGCGCATCACGGAAGGTCACGCGACGTCGAACCAGATAATCCGCGAGATCCGTCGCCATCATCGAGCTTGAGACGGCCGCACGCATCCGTGCGCCATCGAATCGAAGCGTGGCGAGCGATCCGGTGACCGCGGGAAGCAGCAGCACCGTCCCGTCGACCGCATCGAACAGCGTGCGCTTGTCCTCCTGCAGGTCCTTGTTGTAGCCGCTCGGGAGTCCCTTCAAGGTGGCGATCAATGCCGTCAGGTCACCCAGCATACGGGCGCCGGAGCCACGCGCGAGTTCCAAGGCGTCCGGGTTTCGCTTCTGCGGCATCATCGACGAACCGGTCGAGTAGCTGTCGCCGAATCGTACGAAACCGAACTCACTCGAGCCGAAGAGAATCAGATCCTCGGCGAGCCTCGACAGGTGCGAGCCAAGCATCGTGAGCGAGAACAGGACCTCGGCGACGAAGTCGCGATCGCCGACGGCGTCGATGGAGTTCTGCGAGATGCGCTCGAAGCCGAGTGCGTCGCGCAGTTCGGCGCGGGGCACCGCGAACGCAGAGCCCGCGATGGCACCGGAGCCGAGCGGGAGGACGCCCGCGGAACGGCGCGCGGCCGCAAGGCGCGCACGATCGCGCTCGAGGGGCCAGAAATGCGAGAGCATCCAGTGAGCCACCGACACCGGCTGTGCGCGCTGGAGGTGCGTGTACGCCGGCATCAACGCATGCATCTGCGCCTCGGCCTGCGCGACGATCACGAGCTGGAGATCGCGCACCAGCGCATCGACGCGGTCGCAGGCATCCATCGCCCAAAGCCGGGTGCCGGTGGCCACCTGGTCGTTACGACTGCGTCCCGTGTGCAGCCGGCCTGCGGGCTCACCGGCCTCCTCATGCAGGAGCCGATCGACGAATGTGTGCACGTCCTCGTCGGACGCGATGGGCTGCTCGCCGGCGGCGATGCGAGCAGCCACCCGATCAAGGCCCTCCTGCACGGTGACTGCCTCGGCGGCGCTCAGGACGCCGGCGGACTCGTCTCCGCCGGCCCACGCCTTCGACAAGCGGACGTCGAATGGCCAGAGGCGAAGATCCGTGCCGATCGAGCGATTGACCGCCTCGAGTTCCGGCGCGGGACCGCCGGCGAACCGACCGCCCCAGAGCTTGTGCGCTCCGCCCTCGCCGGCTGCCCCAGCGCCACTCACTTCGAGCCCTTCACCGGGAACGTGGACGGCAGGGCGCGCGGCGCGACATCCACACCCTTTGCCTCGAGATCCTTCACGGCTCGCACGCGCGATGAGAGGCCGTACAGGCGAATGAACCCGGCGGCGTCGGACTGCTCGTACACGTCGTCCTCGCCGAAGGTCACGAACCGCTCGTCGTAGAGCGCCTCGGCGGACTGACGACCGGCGATCGTCATCGTGCCCTTCCAGCAGCGGATCGTGATGGAGCCGGTGACGCGCTCCTGGGTGACACTCACGAAGGCATCGTACGCCTCGCGCTCGGTCGTCCACCAACGACCCTCGTACACAAGATCCGCGTAGCGCGGCGCGATGAGGTCCTTGGCGGAGAGCGTGCGACGATCGAGCGTCAGCTGCTCGAGCTCGGAGTGGGCGGTGTAGAGCAGCGTGCCGCCCGGGGTCTCGTAGACGCCGCGCGACTTCATGCCCACGAGCCGGTCCTCGACGATGTCGGACCGGCCGATGCCGTGCCGCGCCGCGACCGTGTTCAGGGCTTCGAGCAGCGCGACCGGACCGAGCTTCGTGCCGTTCACGGAGACCGGCGTGCCGTGCTCGAAGCCGATGGCGACGTCCTCGTACTTGTCGGGAGCGTCGACCGGATCGGTCGTGAGCATGAAGAGGTCCTTCGGCGGCACCGAGTTCGGATCCTCGAGCACGCCACCCTCATGCGAGATGTGCCAGATGTTGCGATCGCGGGAGTAGATCTTGGTGGTCGTCGCGGAGACGGGAACGTTCTTCTCGGCCGCGTATGCCAGCGCGTCCTCGCGCGAGCGGATGTCCCACATGCGCCAGGGAGCGATCACCGGCAGCTGCGGCGCCATCGCCATGTAGGTAAGCTCGAAACGGACCTGGTCGTTGCCCTTGCCGGTGCAGCCGTGCGCGAGGGCATCGGCGCCGATCTCGAGGGCGACCTCGACCTGGCGCTTCGCGATGATCGGGCGCGCCATCGAGGTGCCGAGAAGGTACTTGCGACCGTAGATCGCGCCGGCACGAAGGGTCGGGAAGATGTAATCGCGCACGAACTCCTCGCGGAGGTCGGCGATGTGGCACTCATCCGCTCCCGAAGCGAGGGCCTTCTCGCGCACGCCCTCGAGTTCATCGCCCTGGCCGATGTCGGCGGCGACGCAGACGACACGGGCGTCGTAGTGCTCGCGCAGCCACGGCACGATGATGGAGGTGTCGAGGCCGCCGGAATAGGCGAGAACGATGGTCTTCTTCTTCATGGGACGATGGTCCTATCGTAAGGAACGAGGGGAGGATTGAGCTCAGCCCCACCAACATAATCGCATAAGTATGCGATTGGTAGTTCTGCCACGACGCGCTGCCGGCGAGTGGTCAGCGCATCTTTCGCCCGAGCGCGGTGAGGCGCCGGGATACCCGTTCGCGAGCCTGTTCGCTGCGGCAGATCATGAGGATCGTGTCGTCGCCGGCGATCGTGCCGAGAATGTCGGGGTTGGCTTCGGTGTCGACGGCGGAGGCGACGGTCTGGGCGGCGCCGACAACCGTCTTGAGGACGATGAGGTGACCGACGCCGTCAAGCCGGATGAAGAGCTGCGGGAGCACGGAGGCGAGGGGCGCGCGGTTCCCGTCGTCGGAGGCGGGTTCGGCGACGGAATAGCGGACGCCGTGGGCGGTCGGGATGCGGGCGACCCGCAGGTCGCGCATGTCGCGCGAGAGCGTCGACTGGGTGACATCCCAGCCGCGCTTGAAGAGGAGCTGCCGAAGCTCCTCCTGGCTGCCGATCTCTCGCGTGGAGATGAGTTCGAGGATCGCGTTCTGCCGGTCGCGCTTGCTGGCCGTCACGGGGCGGTCTCCATTGTTGCGTGAGTGTAGCACGGGCATCACGGCTGGGGAAGCCGTTGACAGCGACCGATAGCATTAGTATGCATTATGTGTGCATAAGATTCCAGTCGGGGTACTCGGCGCCTCAGGCTACGCCGGGCGGGAAGTCTGCGCGCTCATCGCGCGGCACCCGGGCCTGTCACTCGCGTTCGCGACCGCCAACTCGCAGAAGGGTGAGACTGTCCAGCTTCCGCTGGGCGGCTCGGTCACGTTCACCGGCGCGGATGACGTGCGCCTCAACGATGCCCAACTCGTCTTCTCGGCGTTGCCGCACGGGACGAGCGCGGAATGGGTCGCGCGCGCGCGCGCGGCAGGCGCGAAGGTGGTCGATCTCTCGGCCGACATGCGAATCGGCAATGCGGCGACCGAGTCGGTGCCCTACGGCCTCACCGAGCTCCGCCGCGACGAGGTCCGTGGCGCCGAGTGCGTGGCGAACCCGGGCTGCTATCCGACGGCGGCGCTGCTCGGCCTGCTTCCCCTGCTCGAGGAAGGACTCGTCGCGCCGGGTGCGCCGATCGTGATCGATGCGGCCAGCGGCGTCTCCGGCGCGGGACTCTCGCCGCGGCTCGACCTGCTGTTCGGCGAGGTCACCGAGAACTTCCGTGCATACGGCGCCGGCAACACGCACCGGCATCTCAACGAGATGCGTGCGCTCGCGTGCGAGCTCTCGGTGGATGCCGACCTCGTGTTCACGCCGCACCTGCTCCCGATCGCGCGCGGGATACTCACCACGATGACGGTGCCGCTGACACGGACCATCGACGACCCGATGGCCCTCTGGCGGCGACGCTTCGCGGGAGAGCGCTTCATCGAGGTCGTGGACGGCCTGCCCGAGTTGCGGCACGTGCAGCATCGCAACGTCGCGCGCATCAGCGTGCGGACCCTCGCCGGCGTCCGCTCGCCGATGCTGCAGGTGTACTCAGCCATCGACAACCTCATGAAAGGCGCCGCCGGCCAGGCGATGCAGAACGCGAACCTGATGCTCGGCCTCGACGAGACGGCGGGACTGCCCGCGTGAACTCCCACGGTCGGCGCCGTTCCGACTCACCTCGCAGCGAACGCCGCGTACCGACGCATCCCGCGGAGGGCACGCGCGAGGAAATCACCGTCCGCGTCATCAAGGTCGGGGGTCGCGCCCAGGGCGACGCGCGGCTGATGCCGGCGATCGTGGCCGCGTCGGCGCGCGGCGCGCGCGTGGTGGTCGTGCACGGCGGCGGTGACGAGATCTCGATGCTGCAGCGCTCCATGCAGCTGGAACCGTCGTTCATCGATGGCCGGCGCGTGACGAGCGAGACGGACCTCGACATCGTGCGGATGGTGCTCTCGGGGACCGTCAACAAGCGGCTCGTGGCGCAGCTCTCTGTGCTGGGGGCGCGCGCCGTCGGCGTCAGCGGCGAGGACGGCGGGCTGCTTACCGCGGCGGTGGGGGAAGCGCGCCTCGGTCGCGTGGGGCGCGACATCGTCGCGGAGGTCAGCCTGCTCGCGCACCTGCTGAACGGGGGATGGCTCCCGGTCGTCTCGCCGCTCGCCAGGGAAGCCGGGTCTGCGTCCGGCGCCGGCCTCAACGTGAATGGCGACGACGCGGCGGCGGCGATAGCCGCGGGGCTGGGCGCCGACGAGTTGGTGTTCGTGGCCGACGTTCCAGGCGTGCTCGAGAACGGCCAGCCGTTCGAGTCGCTCGACGTGGCCGCGGCGGCGTCGCTCGTGGAACGCGGCGTGGCACAGGGCGGGATGCGGGCCAAGCTCGAGGCGGCCGCGGCCGCCCTCCGGAACGGCGTCAAACGCGTCCGCATCGCAGGACTAGATGGCATCAACGATCGCGCGGCCGGCACGGCGATCTCACTCCAGCATCCCGAACGCAGAGACCACGCATGACCGCCGCCACGACCCCGATCACTGAATCCCTGCTTGGCGTGTACCGGCGCGCGCCGATGGAGTTCACGCGCGCGGACGGCGTGCGGCTCTATGACGCGGATGGCCACGCGTGGCTGGACTTCGCCGCGGGGATCGCCGTCAACGCGCTCGGCTACAACGACGCCGGCGTGAAGCGCGCGATGCTGGAGGCGCTCGACACGGGCTTGATCCACGTGTCGAACCTCTATCGCACCGATGCCGGCGAGCGCCTGGCGGACAAGCTGGTGGCAGCGTCGTTCGCCGATAGCGTGTTCTTCTGCAACTCGGGCGGCGAGGCCAACGAGGGCGCGTTCAAGATGGCGCGCAAGTGGGGCAAGGTCGTGGGCGGCACGGCGAAGCACGAGATCATCGCGCTGCGCGGGGCGTTCCACGGCCGGCTGTTCGGCTCGCTCGCGGCGACCGACCGTCCGCAGTACCGGAATGCGTTCCGCCCGCTGGCCGGCGGCATCCATATCCACGAGCGCGACATGAAGGAGCTCTCGGAGGTGATCAGCGACGAGACCACCTGCGCGGTGGTCGCGGAGCCGATCCAGGGCGAGGGCGGCGTGCGCGTGCTCGACGAGGGGTTCGTGCGCGAGCTGCGGGCGCTCACGAAGGAGCGCAACGTCCTGCTGATCCTCGACGAGATCCAGTGCGGCTACGGTCGCACCGGGACGTTCTTCGCGCACGAGCAGTTCGGGATCACGCCGGACCTGTTGACGATCGCGAAGCCGATGGCGAACGGCCTGCCGATGGGCGCAGTGCTGCTCACGAAGCAGGTGGCAGACGCGATGCAGCCGGGTGACCACGGCACGACGTTCGGCGGCGGTCCGCTGGTGGCGCATGTGGCCAACCATGTGTTCGACCGCGTACACGACCCGCGGTTGCTCGAGCACGTGCGGACGGAGGGTGCGTGGCTCGGCGAGCAGCTCGCCGGCATCAAGCGACGTTCGCCGAAGGTGCGCGCCGTGCGCGGACGCGGCTTCATGTGGGGCGTCGACGTGACCGATCCGGCGCGCGACGTGGTGGCGCGCGCGGTGGAGCAGGGACTGCTGATCGTCTCGGCGGGCGACCACACGCTCCGCCTGCTTCCGCCGCTGGTGATGGGGCGCGACGACCTGCAGGCGGGCCTCGAGAAGCTCGAGGCGGCGATCGGCTAGGGATCCGGGTGGCTGACCCGCACGACCGGGGCAGCCACCCTCTGGTGGGATGCGTGACCGGGGCGCAACGTTCGGGAGTACCTCAATCCATCGTCACGCGCATGGCACGATCCAAGATCCACGGCATGTTTCGTCTCGTCATTGCCGCCTGTCTTCTCTCCGCAAGCACCGCGAACGCCCAGGCGCCGGCCAAGACAAAGCCGACGCTCGTCGTGTTCATCACGGTGGACCAGCTGGCGAGCGACTACCTCGAGCGCTACGGCGGCAATTTCACCGGCGGCCTCGACCGCATCCGCACCCAGGGCGCGACCTGGGTGCGCGGCCTGCATGACCACGCGATCACCGAGACGGCGCCGGGACACGCGAGCACCATGAGCGGCCGGTTCCCCGTGCATACGGGGATCACGAGCAACTCGCAGGGCGTGAACACCGCGGACGCGCCACTCGTCGCGGGGACGGGCCCGGGCGCATCGCCGTTCCGCTTTCGCGGCACGACACTCCATGACTGGATGAAGGCCGCCGACCCGGCGACGCGCTCGATGTCGGTGTCGCGGAAGGACCGCGGCGCGATCCTCCCGATCGGCAGGGCGAAGACCGAGGTCTACTGGTTCTCGGAAGACGGACGGTTCACGACGAGCACCTACTATCGCGACCGGTTGCCGGCTTGGGTCGATGCGTTCAACGCGCGGCGGGTGCCGCAGTCGTACGCCGGCAAGTCATGGGTGCCGCTGCTGCACCCGGACCGCTACGCCGAGCCGGACACGATGAACGTCGAGTCGGGCGGGGTCGACTACACCTTCCCGCATGTGGTGCCGACGGACTCGGCGGCCGCCGCGGCGGTGTTCTCCCGATATCCGTGGATGGACTCGCTGACGCTCGCGTTCGCGCTCGAGGGCGCGCGCCGGATGGAGCTCGGGGCCTCCGCCTCGCGCACGGACCTGCTGGCGATCTCGCTCTCGACGACGGACGCAGTGGGACATCGCTATGGTCCGGATTCGAAGGAGATCCACGACCAGTTGCTGCGGCTCGATCGGTACCTCGGCGCGTTCCTCGATTCGTTGTTCGCGATGCGCGACAGCCGCCGGATCGTGATCGCATTGACGGCCGACCATGGCGTCGCTCCATACCCGGAGGCGCGGTCGCCGTACTATGCCAACGAGGGCGCGCAGCGGACGAGCCAGGCGGCGGCCTGGGGCCTGATGATGGAGCGCCTGCGCGGGGCGGGCATCGACACGACGGCACTGCATTACGACGACGGCGTGCGCGTGCGCGACGCCGCGGCGTTCCGGCGCGCCAACACGGACCCGGACGACTTCGCGCGGATCTGGGTGCGCGAGATGCGTCGCCAGACCGGCGTACTCCGCGCGGACCTCGTGTCGGACCTCGCGAGGATGGACACGACGCACGACGACATCGCGCGGCGCTGGCTGCACATGTTCGCGCCGGGCGGCGACGTGCGGGCCGTGTCGACGCTCAAGCCGTTCGGGTACTGGGCCGGCGTGAACTACGCCACGCACGGGCAGGCGCACGACTACGACGCGCGAGTGCCGATCATGTTCTGGGGCGCGGGCATCGTCGCAGGCGAGCGGGGCACGACTGCACGAGTGGTGGACATGGCGCCGACGTTGGCCGCATGGCTCGGCATCTCGCCGCTCGAGCGGCTCGACGGCCGGGCGCTCCCGCTGACGACGGCCCCCTGACCGTCGGCGTGCCGACCTCCGCGTTCGACGAGCTGCGCTTCGGCCCGTCGAAGACCCTCGATCTGCACGGCTTCCCGAGCGCGGAGGCGGCAGTGCGCCACGCGGAGCTGTGGATGCGCGAGCGACAGATGGCGCGATCGGACGAGGTGCTGGTGATCACGGGACGCGGACGCCGGAGCGCGGATGGCGTCGCCGTCCTCCGTCCCGCGGTGGAGAAGCTCTTCACGCGCCTCAAGCGGCTCGGGGTGGTGGCGGCGGTGACGACGCACAACGAGGGTTCGTTCGCCGTAACACTCGCGCCGGTGAAGGCGCTGTTCGACGCACCGCGTCGCGCGCGTGCGACGCACCTGCCGCCGCGCGTCGACCTGGCGGCGTTCGAGGGGCTCAGCGAAGGCACCCGCGCGGCGCTGCAGCACCTGGCCGAGCGAGCGCTCGAGTCCCTCGGGGCTCCGACGTCGCCGGACCTCGTCAAGGACGAGATGTTGCACCAGCTTACGCTCCTCGTGCCGGGACTGCCGCCGGACGAGGACCCCGACAGCGCCTTGCGGCGCATCGCGCAGGAAGTGGCCGAAACGCTGGAGGAGGAATGACCAGGACGACCGATCCGATCGAGCAGCGCGCGCTCGATCGCGCGGGGACGGCCACGAGCATCCTCGGCCTCTCGACGCGACGTCTCGCGGGCGCCGGGCAACAAGCGACGATCAAGACGGTGCGCGAAGCCATCGACCGCGGCGTGACGATGCTCGAGCTGGCGCCGGAGTATGGCGATGGGCGCACCGAGCGCTGGGTGGGAATGGCGCTGCGCGACGGTTATCGTGACCGCGTGAAGCTGCTCTGGCAGTGTTGCGCGCACCGGCGCGACTACAAGACGGCGATGATCCAGCTCGAGGAGACGCTCCAGCACCTGCACACCGATCGGGTGGAGATGTGGTCGTTCCACGAGGTGATCTACGACAACGACCCGGAGTGGATGTACGACCACGGCGGGCTCGACGCGGCACAGGAGGCGCGGGTGCAGGGCAAGGTGAGGCAGATCGCCTTCCACTGTGAGAAGTCGCCGCACATCGCGCTCAAGGTGCTCGCGCGCGGGTTCGGATGGGATGCGGTGCTGATGCCGCTCAACCCGTTCGACGCCTCGTTCCGGTCGTTCGAGAAGCAGGTGCTGCCGGAGGTGATCCGGCGCGGCGGCGCGGTGATCGGCACGCAGCCGCTGGCAGGCGGGTCGATTCCCGGGTGCAAGGTCGTGAAGGCGGAGGACGCGTTCCGGTACGCGTGGTCGCTGCCGGTGGCGTGCGTGCTGGCCGACGTCGAGTCCGGCGCGGACCTCCGAAAGACGATGCGGATGGCGACGACATTCAAGCCCTTCCATCCGGGCGAGATGGACGCCATGCGGCAGAAGGCGCGGACCGCCGCCGGCGACGGGCGGCATGAGCACTACAAGACGACGCAGTCGCTCGACGGCGCGGCCGGCCGGGCGGCGCACGGATTCTGACGCGGGGCGAGTGCCGCGACGCATCACCACAACCAACCATCAGTCATGAAGAAGCAGACATACCTCACGACGGTACTTTCACTGCTGGTCGCGCCGCTGGCGCTCCCGGCGCAGCAGATGACCGGTTACTCGCCGGCCAACGCGACGGCGCAGCGCGCGGCGGAGGCCGCGGCGATCGCGCGGCCAGACTCGGCGCGCATCAGTACGCTTGCCCGCGCGCTCGCCGACCGGCCCCACATCGCCGGCACGCCGGCGCAGGCGCGCACGCGCGACCTGGTGATCGACGCGCTCAAGGACGCTGGTCTCGAGACGGAAGTGCGCGAGTACGAGGTCTGGCTGCCGCACACGGTCGAGTACGGCGTGTGGCGGATCTCGCCGAGCCCGCGCAAGCTCGACCTGCGCGAGGGCTCCACGCCGTCCGACCCGACGACGGTGGCGCATCCCGAGTACCCGACCGTGAACGGCTACAGCGGCACGGGTGACGCGACGGGCGAGGTGGTGTACGTGAACTACGGGCTGATCGAGGACTACGCGCAGCTCGACTCGATCGGCGTCTCGATGAAGGGGAAGATCGCGATCGCGCGCTATGGCCGGTCGTTCCGCGGCATCAAGGCGCGCGAGGCGGAGAAGCGCGGCGCGCTGGCGCTGCTGATGTACTCGGACCCGGCGGACGACGGCTACGTGCGCGGCGAGGTGTATCCGGAAGGTCCGTACCGCAACGAGCGCGGCGTGCAGCGTGGCAGCGTGATGAACGGAGCGGGTGATCCGAGCACGCCCGGGTATCCCTCCACCGCCGGTGCAAAGCGGATCCCGCTCGATGAGATGCCGGTGCCGCGGATCCCGGTGTTGCCGCTCTCGTACGGCAATGCGGTGGAACTGCTGCGCGACGTGCGAGGGGCTAACATCCCGCAGGCGTGGCAGGGCGGCCTCGCGTTCCGCTATCACGTGGGGCCCGGCCCGGTGCGCGCGCGCGTGCTCGTGAAGAGCGACACGGCGACGGCGGCGATCAAGAAGATCTGGAACACGTTCGGCATCATCCGCGGCTCGGAGTTCCCGGACGAGGTGATCGTGATCGGCGGTCACCGCGATGCGTGGAGCCCCGGGGCGGTGGACAACGTCTCCGGCACGACGAGCGTGGTGGAGTCGGCGAGGGCGATCGCGGAGCAGATGAAGGCGGGATGGCGTCCGAAGCGCACGCTGCTGTTCGCGACCTGGGACGCGGAGGAGTGGGGACTCGTGGGATCGAGCGAGTACGTGGAGGACGACTCGCTGCGCCTGATGCGCGGAGGCGTCGCGTACCTGAACCAGGACGTCAGCGCGAGCGGCCCGAACTTCGGCGGCGGCGGCACGCCGACGCTGCGCGCGACGCTGCGCGACGTGGTGAAGGCCGTGCCGGACCCGAGCGGCCAAGGCAGCGTGTACGAGGTCTGGCGCAGGCGGAGCGGAGTGCCAGTGGGCGATGAGCCGGCGATGGGAGACCCGGGCGGCGGTTCGGACTTCGCCGGGTTCTACAACCACCTCGGCATCCCGCACTCGGACTGGGGGTTCGGCGGCGGCAACGGGATCTACCACTCGAACTACGACACGTACACGTTCATGGAGCGCTTTGGCGACCCGGGCTACCGGTACCATGCCGCGGCGGCTCGCGTGAGCACGGCGATGATGATGCGCCTCGCGAACGCGGACGTGCTGCCGTACGACTACGTGGAGTTCGCGCGCACGATGCGGCGCTATCTCGCGCCGATCGATCGCAACCTGCAGGCGAAGGGTTGGAGCGGGTCGTCGGCGCCGCTCGCGGCGGCGCTCGATCGCATGGAGCGCTCGGCGATCTCCTTCGCGGCCGCGCGTGACGTGGCCCTCGAGATCGGTGTCCCGACGGCGCGTCTCAAGGCGACGAACACGGCGCTGCTCCAGGTGGAGCGCGCGATGACGCGACCGGAGGGCTTGCGCACGAGGCCGTGGTACAGGAATCTCATATACGTGGCCGACGTCGATAACGGCTACAGCACGATGGTGTTCCCGAGCGTCAACGAGGCGATCCGCTATGGTGACGCGGCGCTCTTCCAGCGGGAACTCGATGATCTCGTGCGGCGTTTCGATGCTGCGACGGCCGCGATCGAGACGGCGCGCGCGGCGTTGATCGCACGCGATTGACGTAAGCATGGTTTCGCCAAGGACGCATCGAGCGTCCTGAGGTGATGGCGGGGGCGGTTCCGGGACCACTCCCGCCGGAACGAAGGGGCATCGCGCGGATTCGACGTCGAATCCCCGATGCCCCTTCGCGTATATTCCATTGATGCCGCTCTCGAGTGACGAACTCCGCCGCTACGCGCGCCAGCTCGTGCTGCCGCAGCTCGGACGGGACGGACAGGAGCGACTCCGCGCCTCGTCCGTGCTCGTGGCCGGACTTGGCGGGCTTGGCTCGCCTGTGGCGCTCTACTTGGCCGCAGCCGGCGTCGGACGCCTGGGACTGCTCGACTTCGACACCGTCGCGCTGCACAACCTGCACCGGCAGGTGCTGCACGGCACCGCGTCGGTGGATGACGCGAAGGTGGACTCGGCGCGACGGCGGCTGGAGGACTTGAACCCGCACGTGCGGCTCGACACATGGCAGACGGTGCTCTCGAGCGCCAATGCGCGCGGCATCGTCTCCGACTACGACATCGTCGTCGACGGCACGGATTCGTTCTCGACGCGCTACCTGATCAACGATGCGTGCGTGCTCGAACGGAAGCCCAACGTGCAGGCGAGCATCCACCGGTTCGAGGGACAGCTCAGCGTCTTCGGCGCCGAGTCGGGCCCGTGCTACCGGTGCCTGCACCCGGAGCCGCCGCCGGCCGGCAGCGTGCCCAACTGCGCCGAAGGCGGCGTGTTCGGCGTGCTGCCCGGACTGATGGGCATGCTGCAGGCGACGGAGACGCTGAAGCTGCTGCTCGGAGTCGGCGATCCGCTGATCGGGCGACTGCTGATCGTCGAGACGCTGGGGATGCGATTCCGCGAAGTGCAGGTAGAGCGGGACCCGCAGTGCGAGTGGTGCGCGACGCGCGAGCGGACGGAACTGCTCGCCGACTACGCCGCGTTCTGCGGGGAATCGGCGGCGGCGACGACTGCGGGATCGGCTGCGGGATCGAGTGCTGCCGGGACCGAGGTCGCATCAGCAGCGACCGCGGACGCCGAGCTTGCGGCGCGACGCGAGATCGCGCCGGCGGAACTCTCGATGCGCCTCGCGCGCGGTGAGGGACTGCTCGTCGTCGACGTGCGCGAGCCCTGGGAGCACGATGTGGGCAGCATCGAAGGCGCGCAGTTGATGCCGATGCAGTCGGTGCCCGCAGGTCACGGTTCCCTGCCCCGCGACCGCACGATCGTCGTCTACTGCCACCATGGGATGCGCAGCGCGATGGTCGCGGACTACCTTCGCGCTGCCGGCTTCTCCCGCGTGCTGAACCTCGAGGGAGGGATCGACCGCTGGAGCGTGGAGGTGGACCCGAGCGTGCCACGCTACTGATGCTCCCGACGGCAGTCGGCACGGCGGCGGCTGCCGCGCTCCTGTGGGTGCAACGCGCAATGCGCGCCACGCTACGCGAACGCCGGTTCGGCCAGCGCTTTCGCCTCGGGGCGGAGGGGATCGTCGCCGGAGCGGAGCCGCGCACGTATGAGGCGCCCGGCAACCGTGCGCTGCTGCTGCTGCACGGCTACAACGACTCGCCGCAGTCACTCGACCAGGTCGCGCGGGTGATCCACGCTGCGGGGTGGACGGTGCGCCTGCCGCTGATGCCGGGGCATGGCAGGTCGCTGCGCGCCTTCGACCAGTGGACGGAGCAGGAGCTGCTGGCGCATGCGCGCGAGGAGTTCACGAAGCTGCGCACGACGCACCGCACGGTGGTGGTGGGCGGCCTCTCGATGGGTGGAGCGCTCGCGTGTTGGCTGGCCGCCGAGTCGGACGCGGCCGGCGTGGTGCTCTATGCGCCGATGCTGTTCGTGCCGCGCCCGATGCAGGTGGCGGTGAGCACCGCGCGGCTCTGGTCGCTGTTCTCGAAATACGTGAGCGGCGGCGGCAAGCGATCGATCCACGATGCCGCGGCGGCGAAGGAGATGATCGCATACGGGGCATCCACCCGCCGCTCGTTCGAGGCGCTCGAGCGGCTGTGCCTGCACACGACGGCCCGGCTCGGCTTCATCCATTCACCCGTGCTGGTCGTGCAGTCGGAGGAGGACAACCGGCTGCCGCGCGACCAGTCGGTCCATGCGATCGCACGCATCGGGTCAAACGACAAGACGGTGATGTGGACGCGCGGCGCCGGTCACGTCGTGACGGTGGACACCGGGTGGAAGGAGCTCGCCGACTCCACGGTGCGGTGGCTCGAATCCCGGTTCCCCGTGTCAAGCGTTGGAGCGACGGATGCCGCGAGCTAGATTGCAGGTTCAACGGCTGTGCATGGAGTGATATGATGGCTGACATCAAGTGCCTTCGCTGCGGCGAGACCAAGACCGGCTTCGAGCGCCCTCCCTTCCCCGGTGCGATCGGCGCGCGCGCGCTCGAAGGGACGTGTCCGGATTGCTGGCAGCTGTGGCTCAAGCAGCAGACCATGCTGATCAACCACTACGGCCTGAACGTCATGGACCCGCAGGCTCGGCAGTTCCTCACGAGGAACATGGAAGCGTTCCTCTTCCGCGCCGGCCAGGCAGATGACGTCGACACCTCGAAGCAAGGCACCATCTCGCACTGACGGCGTCGTGATGACCCCCGTGTCGTCACTCGACATCGTCGCCTGCACAGTCGAGGAACGCGAGCTCGCGATGCTCGCGCGCACGGCAGGACAGCGCACTCGTGAGTTGCCGTGGGAGGTCCTTGATCCGCTGGCGCCGCTCGAACGCTCGGCGCTCCGCATCGCCCGTTCGGTGTTGGGCGAGGCGCCGGCGTGGGTCGCGCAACTCGGAGCCTACGGCGACCGCGCGTCCCACCCCTCGAAGTGCGCGCTCTCCGTGGCGTTCGTGGTGATCGCGCCTGCCGGCACCCGCGCTCCCGCGGGAATGGCGTGGGTGCCGCTCGCCGGAGACTCGAAGCTGCCGGCGCGCCAGCGAACGATGGCGGCGGATGTCACGGCGATGCTGCGCGTTCGCATGCACACGGCGCCGATCGCGTTCCGGTTGCTGCCGGCGCGCTTCACGCTGAGCGAATTGCAACGGATGTATGAGCTGCTGCTCGAACGCCCACTGCACAAGGCGAGCTTTCGACGCACGCTCCAGGCTTCCGCGCTGGTGGAGGCGACCGAGGAGTGGCGATCCGAGGGACGAGGTCGACCCGCGCAGCTGTATCGCTACGCGCCGCGGTCGGAGGCGAACGCTCGCCGGTCACTCACGTTCGACTTTTTGAGGTGATTGCGGACAGGATCGCGACAGAATGGTGACACAACTTCGCTGCCAACGGAACTTCATGGTTCCACTGTGTATCTATCGGCAACGGAGGAGAGAGAGGGATGCTGGCGTACCTGGATGCCTTGATCACGGCGCTCTGCGCACGGGACATGGCCGAGACGAAGCGGCTGCTGGATCACCCGCTCGTCAGGATCCTCGCGCCGGAAGCTCGCGCCGAAGCCGAACTATTCCTCGCGGGACTTGCTGAGGGGCGCGCCGCGCCGCTTCGCGTGATGCAGTCGCGGCACCAGACGGCGCAGGTGCTGCGCGATGGCTCCGAGGCGGAGGAACTCCTCGAGGAGTACGCTGCCGGGCTGCGATCCGGAGCGAGCGGCTTGCTCGGGTCGCAGGCAACCACTCGCCTGGTGCAGATGGAGATTTCCCTCTCGGCCTGAGGACGCGACCATGGTGCCTCGGCGCGGACGAGGTTGCCAGTCGGGCGCGCACAGTGAGCGGAACGACGAAGCCCCCGGCCAATAAGGCGCGGGGGCTTCGTCGTACTTAACCTGCAGCGTTCCAGTTTCCCTAAGCGATCGTTCAGGCTGCGCCAGCGATGTAGCGAGCGGTCCGGCCACATCCGACGCACTTGAGCGTCACGTGCGAACGCGGCGGTGGCGGCGCATTGCCCGGCTCCCGCTCGATCGAGCCGGAGCATGAGGGGCAGCTGAGCGGGTCACCGTTGCGATCGCTCGCGATAAGGTGGAGGGCCTGCGCAGGGTTGTACGAATTCGGTCGCGGCTTCCGCATTCGGACTCCAGTCTAAGTCCAACGCATCGCGCTCGGAAATGGCGCGATACACATCGTTGAACTGAAAATAACCTTTCTGGAGCTAAATCCAAGTGGCATCTCACTTTGCGCATTGCCGCGACCATCCCAACGCCGCCTCATCGAGCGGCGTTGGGCGCGTAAACGCTTACGTGGACGACAGTTCCGGCTCGACGAGGAGACGAAGTGACTGCGCCGGGATTAGGGATTTTTTGTGCCAGCCGGCGCCGGTGGACACCCTTCGGAGCGGCGAGTATCGACAACTGAGAAAATTCGCCACACCCCATTGGCTCGATGCAGGTGCATCGCGTCCACACCGCAATGCGAGAATCGTTCACCGGCGAAGAACCAGTAGTCCACCCAGACGCTGGCCAAATCGCCGTCGACCTGGATGACCGGATTCGCGAGCCGCTCGTCGAGCACCAGCCCTGGCCGGGCGCTCCCCACCGAGCTGATCCAGCCGTCGATCGAGTCGAACTTCACGCCGGTCGCCGTCAGGGACTGCATCGAGGCATTCGGCGCGAACGACGCGCGCATCAGCGTAGTGTCGCGTGTTCGCATGCCGTCGAAGAGGCGCGTGACCGCGGCGTACACGCTGTCCTTTACGGGAGTCTGGGCGCCACCCACTGCGGTGAGCGCCGGTATGAGCAGGAACGCGGTGAGCAGTGCACGCATGCGTCGTCTCGTCGAGAAGGTTTCCAAGGTGGATCCCCTGCCCGGGAGAAGGCGGGAGAAACGGTCAAGTCTGCAGTACGGGCAAGGAGCGAATTCGTTCCTGCCACTCCTTGGGACCCGACTGGTGCACGTTCTCGCCCTCGGCATCGACGGCGACGGTGACCGGCATCTCGTCGACCTCGAACTCGTAGATGGCTTCCATGCCGAGCTCCTCGAACGCCACGACGCGCGAGGAACGGATGGCCTTGGAGACCAGGTAAGCCGCGCCGCCGACGGCCATGAGATACGCCGCGCGATGCTTGCGGATGGCGTCGATTCCCGTCGGTCCGCGCTCGGCCTTGCCGATCATCGCGATCAGGCCAGTGCGGTCGAGCATCATCTCCGTGAACTTGTCCATGCGCGTCGCGGTGGTCGGGCCGGCGGGGCCGACCGCCTCGTCGCGGACCGCGTCAACTGGGCCCACGTAATAGATGACGCGGTTGGTGAAGTCGACGCCGGCGGGAAGCGACTCGCCCTTGGCGAAGAGGTCCGCGATGCGCTTGTGGGCGGCGTCGCGCCCGGTGAGGAGCTTGCCGCTGAGCAGGAGACGGTCCCCCGCCTTCCAGCTGGCCACCACTTCAGGGGTCAGGGCGTCGAGGTCGACGCGCTTGGCGTTGACGTCCGGGCGCCAGGTGACCGCCGGCCAATCGGCGAGGCTCGGCACCGGCAGCGAGACCGCGCCGGAGCCATCCAGCGTGAAGTGCGCGTGACGCGTCGCCGCGCAGTTGGGGATCATGGCGATCGGCTTCGACGCCGCGTGCGTCGGGTAGTCGAAGATCTTGACGTCGAGCACGGTCGACAGGCCGCCGAGTCCCTGGGCACCGATGCCGAGCGCGTTGACCTTCTCGTGCAGCTCGATGCGGAGCTCCTCGATGCGGTTCGACGGGCCGCGCGCCTTGAGCTGCGACATGTCGATGTGCTCCATCAGCGATTCCTTGGCCATCAACATAGCCTTCTCGGCCGAACCGCCGATGCCGATGCCCAGCATGCCGGGCGGGCACCAGCCGGCACCCATCGTGGGGACGGTCTTCATGACCCAGTCGACGATGGAATCGCTCGGGTCGAGCATGGCGAACTTGCTCTTGTTCTCGGAGCCGCCGCCCTTGGCCGCGAGCTTGACCTCGACCTTGTCACCCTTCACGAGCTCCATGTGCACGACGGCCGGCGTGTTGTCGCGCGTGTTCTTGCGCGTGAACGCGGGGTCAGCGACGATCGATGCGCGGAGCACGTTGTCCG
>DATLLD010000139.1:0-6672 GCA_035538035.1 Gemmatimonadaceae bacterium
CTCCGACGACGCCCGTCCCCGCCCCGACGCCGACGCCGGAGCCGACGCCGGAGCCGACTCCGGAGCCGACTCCCACGCCGACCCCGACGCCTACGCCGACCCCGACGCCCACACCGGCGCCGACACCCGCGGCTGGTGACATCATCTTCCAGGACGGCTTCGAGTCGGGCAACCTGGGCGCCTGGCATGATGGCGTGAACGCCGCGCGCCAGCGCATCATCGCCGACGCCGCCAAGGCGGCGAGCGGCAGCCGCTATCTCGAGATCAACTACCCCGCCGGTGGGGAAGGCGGATGGCTGACGCGCTTCTTCATGCCAGGTTACGACTCCATCTACGTGAGCTATGACGTGCAGTTCGAGTCCGGTTGGACCGGCGGCACGAAGCTGCTCAACATCCGCGGCTCACGCACGGACAACCAGTGGTCGTCGTTCGGCATCGCCGGAAAGTGCCCGACGGGCAACGAGTGGTTCGCGACGAACGTCGTGGTGCTGCCGGACCAGGGGCCCGGGCCGATCCGCTTCTATTCCTACTACCCAGGCATGCCGAAGGAGAACGACGGAACCACATGCTGGGGTCGTCTGAACGGCATGGGCAACGTCTCGTACACGGGGTCCTCCGCGATCAGCCGCGGCGAGTGGCACCGAGTGGAGTTCTACATCAAGCTCAACACGCCGGGCCAGAACAACGGCGTACAGCGCATGTGGGTGGATGGGGAACTGCGCGGCGAGTGGACCGGGCTCGCGCTCCGCAACACGAACATGCTCAAGCTCAACTCGATCACGCTCGAGAGCTCGCACATGGGCCCGCTCGAGTCGCAGACGCGCCGGTTGTTCGTGGACAACGTCCTCGTGACCAAGTCGCGCGCCAACTGACGGCTCTCGGTTGAGCGAAATCACGACGATGAGAGGGTCCTGCAAGTGGCATGCAGGACCCTTTTTCGTGCATCTGTGCGAGCGGGCAAGCGCGCAGGAACCGGTGGCGCAGACGCTTGCATTTTCATCAAATCGCAATCATACTATCGCCCCCGCCAGGGCACCTATTTTTCAAGCGATGCACCGACGAGTGTAGGGTCGAGGGGACGCACACCGGGGCCAGCCATATGGACGAGAGCCACGCACCCGAGCAAGAAGTCCGAGAACTCACCGGCTTCGAAGAAGCGTTCATCGATTTCGTTTTCGATCGCGGTCATCTCGCCAAGTCCATGCGGGCCGAATGGGAGGAACGCCTGCGCGCGCGGCGCTTGCTCGCGCCACAGCGGGCGCTTGGGGCTCACCGCATAGCGGCGGCGGACTACCTTCAGTTGTCGCTGCACTGGTCGCGCGCCGAGGTGCGTTCGGCGGATCGGTTCCTTGCGGCGCGCGGAGTGAAGACAATCAGCGAGCTGCGGGAGAAGCTCCTGCCTCAGGCGGCCGAGGATGGACCAAAATGATTCAAAAGCGCATTTAGGTCGCACCCAAATGGTGCCATAGGTCGCAGTTCGACGACCAATCTCCAAGGCAAGGCCGAGCAGAATCATGCACATGGCCCCATTGTTGTGCAGCCTCGGAACTCAGCCAGATACTGAACCGCCCCCGATACCGCGGGTAAGCAGAAGAGGGACACGGCCTTAGGGATGAAGGCGCCCTCGCACCGGGAGATGGCACCTCGGTTGCACTGTGGCCCAGATGCACCGAGGGCCGGACGTAGCCGGTCTCGGAGCAGAAGTGAACCCTCGACCCGAGAGCAGACATGGCGCGTGAACGCCGCCCGATCCCGACTCAGGAAGACCGCACTGCAGACGTGCTCAGCGAGCTCGTGGCGCACCTCCGGCGGAATCGCACGCAGCTGCGGGAAGAGTGGGTGCGCCGGATCACGGAGTCGCGGCTGCTGATGACGATGACGAAGGAGGAGATCTTCGCCGAAGCGACATCAGTGTTCGACAACTATGTCGAGGTCCTCGAGACGGGCTCCGTCGAGGCCCTTCAAGCATACGCTCGCAATCTCTCGGAACGCATCATCCCGAGGGGCGTGGACACTCCCGAGGTCCTCGGCATCGTGCTCCTGCTCCGCGACGTGCTCGCGCGCAGCCTGTTCGAGAAATACCAAGGGGACTTCGGCCTGCTCAACAAGGTGCTCGACGCGTACGAGCCGGCCGCCAACCGGATCGCGACGACGGTGGCCGTCGGCTTCGTGCAGGAGCGCGAACGCGTCATCCGCCAGCAGCAGGAGGCGATCCGCGAGCTGTCGACGCCGGTGCTGCAGGTGCGCGAGCGACTGCTCATCCTGCCGATCATCGGCGTGGTGGACTCGGAGCGCGCGCGCCAGCTCACGGAGCAACTGCTACGGGGCGTGCGCAGCAACCGCGCGAAGGTGGTCGTCATGGACCTCACGGGCGTGCCCTCGGTGGACGCGACGGTCGCGAACCACCTCGTGCAGACGGTGGAGGCGTCGCGACTGCTCGGCGCGACGGTCATCGTGACCGGCCTGAGCCCCGAGATCGCGCAGACGCTGGTGACCATCGGCGTGGACCTCACGAAGCTGAACACGGTCGGCGACCTCCAGGGAGGCATCGAGGAGGCGGAGGCGCTGCTCGGCTACAAGGTGGCGACGCTGCGCGATGCGCCGAGCATCGACGGTGTGGTCTGACATGCCCTCCTCACTCTGACGCCGAGTACCGATGCTCGTCCCCATCATGAAGCAGGGCGACTACCTGATCGCATCCATCCAGTCGTCGCTCACGGACGCGGACCTCGTCCGTCTGCGCGACCAGGTGGTCGAACAGGTGGGCCGCTTCCGCTCCCGTGGCGTGATCGTGGACGTCACGGTGCTGGACGTGATGGACTCGTTCGCGGTGCGCACGCTCAGCACGCTGTCGCAGATGATCACGCTGCGAGGCGCCGAGACGGTGATCGTGGGCATCCAGCCGGAGGTCGCGTTCGCGATGGTACAGCTGGGCCTGACCTTGGCGGGCGTCAGTACGGCGCTCGACCTTGAGGAGGGCCTCGCGTACCTCAACCAACGGGCGAAGCAGAAGCGGCCTCATGGACGTTGAGCTCTCGATTCCGATCCTGACCGACGCGGACATAGTCCGCGCACGTCAGCAGGGCCGCGAGGTCGCGTCGCAACTGACGTTCACGCCGAGTGACCTGACGGTCATCGCATCGGCCATCTCGGAACTCGCGCGGAACATCTTCTCGTATGCGGGGCACGGCGAGATCGTGGTCGGCCTTGTGGAGCGTAACGGCCGCCGCGGGGTGAAGATCGTCGCGCGTGACGAGGGACCGGGCATCCGCGATGTCGACCTCGCGCTGCAGGACGGATATTCCACGTCTGGGAGCCTCGGGCTCGGCTTGCCCGGCGTGCGTCGATTGGTCGACGAGTTCGAGATCCGCACGCAGCTCGACGTCGGCACGGAGATCACCTTGCGGAAGTGGGCGCGCTGATGCCCTGGCGGAGTCACAGGACCCAAGGATTGGAGTGGGTCATCGCCGAAGCGCCATTCAAGGGCGAGACGACCTCCGGCGACTCGTACCTCGTGCGCGAGCTCCCCGACGGCGTACTGATCGCGGTGATCGACGGCGTCGGTCATGGCGCCGAAGCCGCGCGCGCGTCGCAACGCGCGATCGAGGTGCTCAGGACGTCCGAGGAACTGGACCTGATCGCGCTCGTCCGGCGCTGCCACCACGCGCTGCTCGACACGCGAGGCGTGGCGATGAGCCTCGCGCTGCTGAACGACGCGACCGACATGATGAGCTGGGTCGGCGTGGGCAATGTCGCAGGGCACGTCCTGCGCTTCGATGCGAGCGCGATGCCGCATCGCGAGGTCATGCTGACTCGCGGCGGGACGATCGGCCTGCGGTTGCCCATGCTGATGGCCTCGACCACCGAGCTGAACCCGGGAGACGTCTTCCTGCTGGCGACCGACGGCCTGCAGCCGCCGCTCGCCGGCCGGCTGCCGCTCGACACGCCGCTCCAGACGTTGGCGGACGAGCTGCTGAAGAAGCATGGGCGAGACACCGACGATGCGCTCGTGCTCGTCGGCCGGTACCTCGGTACCGGAGAGCTGGCGACCTGATGAAGGCGACAGAGGAGGCCGTGCACGCGGACGAGGGGACCATCGAGGTGAAGCCGCGCCTGCTTGGCGTCGGCTCGGATTCGGGGCTCTTCCAGGACCTCGCGCGGTACGCGCGCGCCGAGGGCGAGGCGCTCGAGCGCGTGAGCGATGCGCCTGCGGCGCTCCGGGCGATCGCGCGCGGCGGCTGGAGCGTGGTCATCGTGGTGCTCGACCAGGAGCCCGACGACCAGCTCGGATGGTGGGTGGACGTGCTGCGCCGCGTGCCGAAGCGGCCGCGACTCGTCGTCCTGGTACCGTCGCCGTCGATCGGGTTCGTGCTGCGCGCCTGGCAGATGGGTGTGTTCGACGTGCTGCCGGTGCCGCTCCCGCGCGACCGGTTCGCGGAGATGCTGCACCGCGCCTGCGCGGCCGAGGATGAGACGCCGATCCCGCTGCCGGACCTGCACCATGCGACGGTCGGGCCGACGCAGATGGTGTCGGGCAGCCCGTCGATGCTGCCGGTGTTCCGCACGATGGCGCAGGTGTCACCGAGCACCGCGACGGTCCTGATCCAGGGTGAATCCGGCACGGGCAAGGAACTGGTGGCGCGCGCCATCCACCTGCAGGGGCCCCGCGCGGCGAAGCCGTTCGTGGCGATCAACTGCGCGGCGATCCCGGAAAACCTCCTCGAGAGCGAGCTGTTCGGCCACGAGAAGGGCGCCTTCACCGGCGCGGTGGCGCGCAAGATCGGACGGTTCGAGCGCGCCACCGGCGGCACGCTCTTCCTCGACGAGATCGGGGACATGAGCCTCGTGCTGCAGAGCAAGATCCTGCGCGCCGTGCAGGAACGCGAGATCGAGCGCGTGGGCGGCACTGAACCGATCACGGTGGACGTGCGGATGATCGCGGCCACGCACCGCGACCTGAAATCCCTGATCGCGGAAGGGCGCTTCCGCGAAGACCTCTACTACCGCCTGGCCGTGGTCACGATAGAGCTGCCGCGCCTCACCGAGCGCGACAACGACCTGCTGCTGCTCTCCGCCAGCTTCCTGCAGGAGTTCGGCGTGCGCTACGGCAAGACGTTCACCGGCATCACCGAGCAGGCGCTCGCGCTGCTCAAGCAACACGACTGGGCGGGCAACATCCGCGAGTTGCGCAACGTGATCGAGCGCGCGGTGCTGGTGGCGGAGAGCGACGTGCTGCGGAGCGAGCACCTGCCGGAGTCATGGCGCACGCGCACCGAGGCGGCGCCCGAGGCCGGCCCGGAGAGCTTCACGACCCTGAGCGAGATGGAGGCGCGACACATCGCGCGCACGCTCGACCACACGCACGGCCACGTGGGCGAATGTGCCCGCTTGCTCGGCGTTCACCGCAACACGCTGGCGCGGAAGATCAAGGAGTACGGACTGTGAGCCCGGGACCGATGCATGGCCCGATGCGCGTCGAGAGGGTGCTGCGGCTCCTTCCGGAGGTGGACGTGCTCGGCCCGTTGCGCTCGCTGCTGATTGCGACGTCGCGTCCGCACGCCGCCGACGAGCAGCATCTGACGGTCGGCAAGCGGCTCGTGCGCTCGGCACGCCTGCCTGAGTTGATCCCGCAGTCGATCCACCAGGTGACCGAGCACCTGTCGGCGCTCTACTTCGCGGCCATCGAAGCGCTCGACGCGGAACAGCGCGGTGACCGGGCCGCTGGCTCGCGCCCCACCTGCGCCTCGCCGAGGAGGCGCGCGACCGGCGCCCCGAGATCGAGGCGCTGCACGAGCTCGGGCAACTGGAGATGTCGCTCGGCTCGCGGGAGAAGGCGGGGCGGCTCTTCCAACGGAGCTTCGCCTTGTCAGATGCGGAAGGGGACGCGCGCCACGCCGCCGGGGCCTGCCTTGCACTTGGGACGCTCGCCCTCGCTGCGGGGACGTCGCAGGGCGCGGTCTCGTGGTTCTCGCGCGGGCTGCAACACGCGGCCGGCCAAGCCGCGCTCTCCGGGCGGCTCCACCTCGGGTTCACCGAGGTGCTGCTCTCGCGAGATCAGCTCTCGGAGGCGGCCGAGCGCCTGCTGCTGGCGGACGAGTGCATCGCCCGGTCGAACGACGGCGAGTCCCGCGTGGCCGTGCTCAGCACACAGGCGCGCCTCGCCGCGCGCCGCGGAGACCAGGCGAGCGCGCTTGCCCGTTTCCGCGAGGCGCTCGTGCAGGCGCAGGGCGGCACCGGCGATGCGCGCGTGACATTGCCGGTGCGGCTCGAGCTTTGCCGCTTCCTGCTGGGAGCGGGTCGCTTGGTGGAGGCGGAGGACGAGGCCCGCCGCGCCGAGGAGGAAGCCGTCGTGCACAATCGCACGCGCGAGCTGGCCCGGCTCTACATCATCATGGGTGGCATCCGCGGCCGGCAGCGCGACGAGTCCGGCTTCGTGTTCTTCGAAAAGGCGATCGAACTGAGCCGCTCCGGTGAGCCGGCGCCACGCGTTGAGAGCGAGGCGTACCTGGAGTATGGCCTGTTCAGGCATGGGTTCGACGACGCGTACGAGGCACGCGCGTACCTCGAGCGGGCGCGAGAGCTGATGGAAACCACCGGCGACACGAAGGGTATCGCCAGAGTGGATGCGGAACTCGCTCGCGTCGACGGGTGACGTGAGGGACACGACGCTCA
>DATLLD010000140.1:0-3210 GCA_035538035.1 Gemmatimonadaceae bacterium
GGTGCGGGCGCGGCGAGGGCGCGACTCGAGCAGATGGCGGAACATGGAGCCTCCCGGCGCAGGGGTGGACGCCGCACGCTTCACGCGGCGCTGGTATGGTGCGCCGCACGTTGCCACGGCGCTGTCCCCACGTTGCGTCGCGCTCCTTCAGCCCCGATGACGGCGCGATGAAGGATCGCCCAGCCTTTCGTTAGGAATCGATGGCGGCCCGATGTGGCGCGCCCTCAGGGCGCCGGCGCGGGGAGCGCTCCGTCCACCAGGAACATCCCCCGCGTGAAGGCGTGCACCTCATGGCCGAAGTAGTCGCGCTTGGCCACCTCGACGAGCGCCCGCGTCGCGGTGCAGTGCCAGGTCTCGATGTCGCGGGGCTTGGCGCGGCCGAACACCTCGGGCGTGAACGCACCCACGTTCACGCCGCCGCGCGGATCGCGAGCCGAGGGATACCGGAAGAGCTCGACGCCGCTCTCGCGCATCACGGCACCGAGCGCATGAGTCGCGGCGTAGCGACTCGGCGACGCGATGCTGCGCCGGTGCGCCGCGAACGGCGGCAAGGTGAGGTCGCATCCGCGCGCCGACCGCGCCTGCACGCGGAACGCGGTCAACTGCGTCGTCACCGTGCCCAGGTCGGCGCGTGTGCCCTCGAGGAAGACGAGCCGGTAGTACGCGACATCGGCGAACGCCGTCTCGCGCGTCTCGGAGCCGTACCAGATGCCCGGCTCATGCCGCGTGCCGAACCTCGATCCGCTGCGGAGCGGCGGATACCGGAACGGCGTCGAGAGCAGGAAGTGCACGCGCCCGCGCGTGCGATCCGCCGGCTTCGCCCGGTCGATCATCTCCTCGAGCAGCGCCTGCTCCTCTGCGTTCGCGACGAGCTTCCGGGTGGACACCTGATGCTGCGCCTCGACCACGCGCCACGGCATGAGCCGCAGCGGCCTGATCTCAGAGTCGCCCGCGCATCGCGTCCAGATACTGGACGACATCGACGAGTCCCTCCACGGTGCGAATGCGTTCGGCGGGGACGCCGTGGAGATGATCGTTCGAGGCCTCGAGCCAGAGCCGTGCCTTGGCATCGTCGCCGCCGACGAGCGCGTCGAGCGAGCGGTACGCGCGCAGGAAGAGGAGCGCGAGTTCCCCCTCCTTCGACTCGGGGTCCAGCTCGCGCCCGAAGCGTAGCCGCGACACCGATGCCTCGCTCGAGCCGAGCACGCTCGCGAGGTGCCGGCTGCGGAGTCCGAGGCGCTCGGCGGCGGCGAGCACGGCCTTCGCGAGGACCGCACCGGGCTGCACGGAAGCGCGCGTATGCCGCAGGGGAGATGTCATCACCTGCAAAGTAGTGCGCTATCTGATGCAACTGCAAGACATGGGTCGAGAGCCCCACTCATGGTTCAGCGCAGCAACTGCCGCTGGAAACACGATGCCCGCCGAGTGGAACCAGCGCGGCGGGCGAAGTGTTCTGCGGGAAAGGAGCGTCACCATGAGACTGCCGGACACGAAGCGACGGAAGGAGCTCAACAGCCTTCGCAATGCGCCGATGCTCACCCCGACCGACCTCAAGCCGGCCGCCACCAAGGACATCTCGGCCGCGATGAACGGCGTATTGGCCGACGTCTTCGCGCTCTACGTGAAGACGAAGAACTTCCACTGGCACATGAGCGGCCCGCATTTCCGGTCATACCACATCATGCTGGACGAGCACGCCGACCAGCTCTTCGCGATGACGGACGACATCGCCGAGCGTGTCCGCAAGATCGGCGGCCTGACGCTCCGCTCGATCGGTCACATCGCGCGCACTCAGCGCATCGAGGACAACGACGAAGAGTACGTGGACCCCTCGGACATGCTCGCCGAACTGCGCGAGGACAACGCCAGCCTGGTCACGCGCATGCGGGAAGCGCACAACGTCTGCCAGGAGCACGGCGACATCGGGACGGCGAGCATGATCGAGGTGTGGGTCGACGAGGGCGAACGTCGCGCCTGGTTCCTGTTCGAGTGCGGGCGCGAGTCGACCGTGATGGTGTGAGTGCTTCCGGGGCGGGGCTCCTTACCCGGCGTCCTGCGCGGTCTTCCCCCGCCCTGCCATCGCGCCGTCCACGCTCCACGGGCCGGCACCCCACGCCGCGAGCAGCAGGAAGATGAACGAGAACAGCATCACGGTCTCGCCGCGATTCTCCCACCACCAGATGCTCCCGCTCGAGCCGGCGTGCATCCAGAAATAGGCGACCGCCATCTCGCCCGAGGCAATGAAGGCGGCGAGCCGCGTGAAGAGCCCGATCATGATGCAGATGCCTCCGACCAGCTCGATCACGCCCGCCACGCCGAACCGGGACATAAGCTCGACGGTGCCGCCGTCGGGGCCGACCCCGCCGAACCAGCCGAGCAGCTTCTGTGCGCCGTGCGAGAAGAACGCCGCGCCGGCGACGATGCGGAGCAGCGCGTGCGCCGTGGGAACGAAGCGCGCGGGGATCGGTGCGATCATCTGGGTACCTGTCCGGTGGGAGGAGTCGAGAACATACGACGACCAACCTACCGATAGCCAGCCGCCTGCAGCTCGAAGAGCTCGGCGTATCGCCCGCCCTCGGCGAGCAGTTCCTCGTGCGTGCCCATCGACTCCACGTGGCCGTCCACCAGCACGAGGATGCGGTCCGCCATGCGCACGCTCGAGAACCGGTGCGAGATCAGCACCGCCGTCTTGCCATGGCTCAGTTCCTTGAACCGCTGGAAGACCTCGAACTCGGACCGTGCATCGAGCGCCGCCGTCGGCTCGTCGAGGATCAATAGCTGCGCGTCGCGCATGTAGGCGCGGGCGATGGCGATCTTCTGCCACTCGCCGCCCGAGAGGTCGACACCGCCCTTGAAGCGCTTGCCGATCATCTGCTCGTATCCCGCGGGGAGCGTCTTGATGACGGCGTCGGCGAGGCTGCGCCGGGCCGCACTCTCGACGCGCTCCCGGTCGGCGCGCGCCTCGATGCGACCGACCGCGATGTTCTCGGCCGCCGTCAGGTGATAGCGCACGAAGTCCTGGAAGATCACGCCGATGTCGGCACGCAGCGCGTCGAGGTCGTACTCGCGAAGGTCGTGGCCATCGAGGAGGATGCGCCCCTCGTCGGGGTCGTAGAGGCGCGCGAGCAGCTTCACGAGCGTCGTCTTGCCGGCGCCATTCTCGCCCACGAGCGCGAGCACCTCGCCGGCCGCGAGCGAGAAGCTCAGGTG
>DATLLD010000141.1:0-8275 GCA_035538035.1 Gemmatimonadaceae bacterium
GCCGACGACGACATTCTCGATGTCGCCGATGCCGTCGAGGTACCCGAGCCCGCGCACCATGTACTCACGCTCGGAGAGCTCCATCACCATCGCCCCGACGTCGCTGTTCGCCGACTGGATGGCGCTGATCACGCGCGTCACGGGGATGCCGTACGCGAGCAGCTTCGCGGGGTCGATGTCCACCTGGTACTGCTTCTCGAACCCGCCCACGCTCGCCACCTCGGCGACGCCGTCGGCGGCATCGTCGTGATGCGCTTCGGCGAGAACGCGCTCGCGACGATCGATCGCGTGAAGGCCAGGCTTGCCGAGGTGCAGGGCGGCTTGCCACCCGGCGTCGTCGTGCATCCCGTCTACGACCGCAGCGAGCTGATCGAGGAATCGATCGGCACCCTGCGCGAGACGCTGATCGAGGAAGCCATCATCGTCGCGCTCATCTGCCTGGTCTTCCTGCTCCACGCACGCTCGGCGCTGGTCGCGGTGGTGACCCTGCCGCTCAGCGTGCTGGTCGCCTTCATCGGGCTGCGGGCCTTCGGCGTCGGTGCGGACATCATGACGCTCGGCGGCATCGCCATCGCCATCGGCGAGCTGATCGACGCCGCGATCGTGATGGTGGAGAACATGCACAAGCACCTCGAGCGACGGATCCCGCCGGGGGAGGATTCCATCGACACCGCGTCGCTCACGTCGCGGGAGCGATGGGAGATCGTCGCCACCTCGGCGAAGGAAGTCGGGCCGTCGCTCTTCTACTCCCTGCTCATCATCACGGTCTCCTTCATCCCGGTCTTCACGCTCGAGGGGCAGGAGGGGCGCCTGTTCAAGCCGCTGGCGCTCACCAAGACGCTGGCGATGGCGGCGGCGAGCCTGCTCTCGGTCACGCTCGTGCCCGTGCTGATGGGACTCTTCATCCGCGGCCGCATAAAACGGGAGGACCGCAATCCGCTCAGTCGCGGGATGATTCGCGTCTATCGGCCAGTGCTGGCGTGGGCGATGCGGCACCGGTGGGGCGTCATCAGCACCTCCGCGGTGCTGCTGGTACTAACCTGGATCCCGTTCCAGCGCGTCGGCAGCGAGTTCATGCCGCCGCTGCAGGAGGGCACGATCCTCTTCATGCCGACGACGCTTCCGGGCATCAGCGTCGCCCGCGCGCGCGAACTGCTGCGCCAGCAGGACGCGATCCTCAGAGGCTTCCCGGAGGTCGTGAGTGTCTGGGGGAAGGCCGGTCGCGCCAACACGGCCACCGACCCAGCGGGGCTCGACATGGCCGAGACGACCATCCAGCTCAAGCCGAAGGAGGAGTGGCGAGCGGGGATGACGTACGAGCGGCTGATCGCGGAGATGGATTCGGCCGTGCGGCTGCCCGGCGTGACCAACGCCTGGACGATGCCGATCCAAGGACGCATCGACATGCTCGCCACCGGCATCCGCACGCCGGTGGGACTCAAGATCTTCGGCGCCGACCTCACGGTGCTCGAGCGGTTGGGCAAGGAGATCGAGGGCCACCTGAAGATGGTGCCGGGCACGCGCAGCGTGTTCGCCGAGCGTGCGCAGTCGGGTTACTACCTCGACATCGAGATCGATCGCGCCGCGGCCGCGCGTCATGGCCTGAACGTGGGCGACATCCAGACAGTGATCGCGGCGGCGATCGGCGGCATGACCATCACGCAGACGGTCGAGGGGCGCGAGCGCTACGACGTGCGCGTGCGCTATCCGCAGGAGCTTCGCGACACGCCCGAGCGACTGGCATCGGTCCTCGTGCCTGTCGCACACGCCGCCCAGGTGCCGCTGGGTCAGGTCGCGTCCATCCAGCAGGTCGCCGGGCCGATGGTCGTACGCACGGAGGACGCCATTCCCACGGCGTGGGTCTTCGTGGATCCCGGTGAGCGGGACGTCGGCAGTTATGTCGACGAAGCGAAGCGCATGGTCGCCGAGAACGTGACGCTGCCTCCCGGCTACACGCTCGCATGGAGCGGACAGTACGAATACATGGAGCGCGCGAAGGCGAAGATGCGCCTCGTGGTGCCGGCGACGCTGGCGTTGGTGTTCCTCCTCCTCTACTTCAACTTCCGCAGCGTGGGCGAGTCATTGCTCGTGATGCTGTCCATTCCCTTCACGCTGGTCGGCGGCGTCTGGTTCCTCTGGGGACTCGGCTACGACTGGTCGGTCGCGGTCACCATCGGATTCCTCGCATTGGCGGGCGTGGCGGCGGAGACCGGGATCGTCATGCTCGTCTATCTCGACCAGGCCTGGGCGAAGCGGACGGCAGGTGGTGCCGTGGCGGGCGTGCCCG
The DNA here is from genome assembly GCA_035538035.1 of Gemmatimonadaceae bacterium. Lineage (GTDB taxonomy): Bacteria > Gemmatimonadota > Gemmatimonadetes > Gemmatimonadales > Gemmatimonadaceae > Pseudogemmatithrix. The sequence continues at coordinate 2,288 of DATLLD010000141.1, forward strand.
AAGTGCATTCCGCCGTGATGGAAGGCGCCGTCGAGCGCGTGCGCCCGAAGATGATGACCGTGGCGTCGACGATGATCGGATTGCTCCCGATCCTCTGGGGCACCGGCACCGGCGCGAGCGTGATGAAGCGGATCGCCGCGCCGATGATCGGCGGCATGGTGAGCAGCACGCTCCTCACGCTGCTGGTGATCCCCGTGATCTGGTCGCTCTGGCGCGAGCGAGCGCTGCGGCTCACTCGCCGGTGACGCCCTCGTTCCCCGCCGCCGTCCACGCGTTATAGCCGCCCTTCAGGTCCTCGGCGTTGGTGAGGCCGAGGGTCTGGAGGAGCGAGGTGGCGATCGCGGAGCGGCCGCCGCCCTGGCAGTGGATGATGAGCGGCTTGTCGCGCGGCAACTCGGCGAGCCGCTCGGAAAGCTGTCCGACCGGGATGTGGATCGCGCCCGGCACGTGGCCGGCCGACCACTCCGGCGTGTTGCGCACGTCGAGGATGGTGACATCGCCGTCGCGCGTGGCGAGCTCGCCGACGTCGGTCTTCTTGATGGTGCCGAGGCGCGCTCCGGACTTGCGCCACTCCTCGATCACGGTGGGATCATACCAAGTGGTCACGCGGTCGAGGCCGATCATCGCGAGCTCCCGCACGGCGCGGCCTGCCGCCGCTTCGTCGTCGGCGATCAGGTGGATGTCCACGTCATACGGCACGAGCCAACCCGCCCACGTCGAGAAGCTCTTGTTGAGCGGGATGTTGAGCGTGCCGGGCACGTGCGCCTTCCCGAACTCCACGGCGGTGCGGGTGTCGACGACTGCGGCTCGCGCACGAGGGCCGGTGTCCGCGCCCGTCGCGGCGGCGCGCGCCCCGAGGTCGATCGCGCGCTTCAGCGACTCGCGTCCCTCGCGCGGCGGCTTGGGGAAGCCGCCGAGCACGCGCGGGCCGTCCCGGTTGATGCGCTTCATCTCGGCGAAGTACTTCGGCGGGTCGGGCTGTCCGGCGAGGACCATCTCCACGAACAGGGCCTCGTCGACGGTGCCGACCGCCCAGTTGTAGCGCTTCTCATAGCCGACGGTCGACGTCGGCACCGCGCCGAGTGACTTGCCGCAGGCGGAGCCGGCACCGTGGCCGGGCCAGACCTGGATCCAGTCCGGCAGCGCGCGAAAGCGCTCGAGCGAGCGAAAGAGCTGCCGCGCGCCGGCTTCCATCGTGTTCGCCACCTTCGCCGCGCGCTCCAGCAGGTCGGGGCGCCCGACATCGCCGACGAACACGAAGTCGCCCGAGAGTATCCCCATGGGCTCGCTCGCGCCCGCGGTGTCGGTCACGAGGAACGAGATGTGCTCCGGCGTGTGCCCCGGCGTGTGCATCACCTCGAGCCTGATGTTGCCGACCATGATGACGTCGCCGTCACGCAGCAGCTGCGCGCCATCCTCCTCGGCGAACGCGTACTGCCAATCGGAGCCGCCCTCGGCCGAGAGATACTCCCTTGCACCGGTCTCCTTCGCGAGCTCGCGCGTGCCCGAGACGAAGTCCGCGTGGATATGCGTCTCCGTCACGTGCGTGATGCGCAGCTTCTCCGCGTCGGCGGCCGCGCGGTACTGCGCGATGTCACGGTTGGGATCGACGACGATCGCCTCTCCCGTGACGGCGCAGCCGATGAGGTACGAGGCTTGGGCGAGTCCTTCGTCGTAGAAGCGCTTCAGGATCACGGAATGGCTCCGGGGAAGTTCAGGCGAAGAATGTCGAACGGCTCTGCCACAGGATCAGTGTGGCGATCAACAGCAACAGCACGGCGAACGCGCGCTTGAGGGTGCGCTGGTCGACGAACCGGATCAGCGCGGTGCCGGCGAAGATTCCCGCCGCCGCCAGCGCACCGAATGGTACGACGACGCCCCATGGGATATCCACCGTGCCCTGATACCCGATGAACCCGGACAGGGTGTTCATCGAGATCACGAGCAGGGACGTGCCGACGGCCGCGCTCATCGAGACCCCGCCCAGCACCACGAGGGCCGGTACGATGAGGAATCCGCCACCCACGCCGACGATTCCCGTGAGCGCACCCACGATGGCGGCGATGCCGAGGAGTCCGGCCCGGAATCCCGGCGCGACCGCGGGAGAGGGAGCCGCGCGACGGAACATCGAGATCGCCGCGGCCGCCATCACCACGGCCAGCACGACGAGCTGCACCTCGCCGCTCACGAAGCGCGCGAGGCGAGCGCCCCCATATGCGGCGATCATCGCCGCCGCGCCGAACGGCACGGCCATGCGCAGGTCGACGTGCCCCATGTGCCAGTGTTTCACCGCGCCCACGAGCGCCGCGCCGCCGACCACCGGCAGGCTCATCGCGATCGCGACCTTGGGGTCGTAGCCCATCACGTACACGAACACGGGGACGGTGAGGATCGAGCCTCCGCCGCCGAGCATCCCGAGCGTGATGCCGATGGCGAAGGCGAGCAGTGCCGCGAGGAGCGTCATCAGATGATAGTAACGCCACTCCGGCGTGTCGCGCCCGGAAATCAGCGGCGCACGGGGTTATCTTCGGACGATGCGACGCACGATCTTCCCATTCGTGATTGCCTCGGCGTTTTTGTTCGCCGTGGCGGCCTGCGGCGAACCTCTCCGCGGCATCGTGTTCGACGACCCGGAGCCCGCGGCGCCGCTCGTCCTCACGGATGCGTCCGGCGCGCGGTTCGAGCTTGCCGCACTGCGCGACTCCGTGGTGCTCATCTACTTCGGCTACACGCATTGTCCCGACGTCTGCCCGACGACGCTCTCCGACTGGGCAGCGGCCAAGCGAGCGCTCGGCGACCGTGCGGGCAAGGTCAAGTTCGTGTTCGTGAGCGTCGACCCCCAGCGCGACTCACCCCAGCTCGCGAATGCCTACGCGAAGCAATTCGACAGCTCGTTCGTCGGGTTGACGGGGAGTGATGCCGAGATCGACGCGCTCAAGGCGTCGTGGCACTTCGCGGCATACCCAGAGGGTGACACGCGCACGAGGTCCTATTCGGTGGCGCATCCCGCGCACACGTACGTGGTCGACAGGCAGGGACGGCTTCGCGTCCTCTATGAACCGGGAGTCCGTGGTGAGGAATTGGCAAAGGACCTTCGCAAGCTGCTGTAGCCTGGCCCTCGCGGCGGCAGTGGGCGCCGCGTGCGGAGTGGGGTCGGCGGACGTGCCGGCGCAGGGCGAACCGACGCTCTTCGCCACCGGTGCATGGGCGCGCGCGGCCGACAGCGGCGCCGCCACCGCCGTCTACTTCATGCTCGAGAACCGAGACACGATCGCCGACACGTTGCGCGGCGTGCGCGCCGCGGCATCGGACGAGGCCAGCATCCACATCTCGATGCAGCACTCCGGCACCATGCACATGACCGCCATCGCCGCATTGCCCGTGCCCGCGCGCGACAGCGTCTCGTTCCGCCCGCTCGGCGCGCACGTGATGCTGCTCGGCGTGAACCGGCCGCTCGCCGACGGCGACTCCGTCGACATCACGCTCGATTTCGTGTCGGGCGATTCCCTCAAGGTGCGAGCCGGTGTCCGCAAGCCGTAGCAGCCGGAGAATGCTCGCCGTGCTCGGCGTGGTCGCTGCGGCCGGGACGGCGGCGTGGCTCAGCTGGCCGCGGCCGTCGGTCGTGATCGCGATCGCGCCGGGCGGCGTGGCGACGGTGGACGGCAAGGCGCTGCCGGAGACGCTCTTCGTGAAGGCCCGCGGACGCAGCACCGTGATCCGCGTCGAGAATGCCGACAGCGTGAGACATCAGCTGGCGCTCTTTGGCGCGGATGCGAATGAGACGCGTGATTTCACGATCGCGTACAAGGGAACGTACGGCGGCGCGTGTTCGGCACATCCGACCGGCAACCTGACATACGTGGTGCAGTGAGGGGCGCGACGCGCCTTGTCGCGACGCTCGTGTTGGGGATTGGCGGAATGCATGCGACAGTCCACGCGCAGCCCGCGGCGCCCACCGGGTCGAGTGCGGCTGCGCCTGCCGTCGGCGTGTCATGCGAGGCAATAGACCCGAGCTGCCACCCGCCGTCGGTCGCGCGGGAGTTCCGCGGCGTCTGGGTGGCATCGGTCGCCAACATCGACTGGCCCTCCAAGCCCGGCCTGTCGCGCGGGCAGGCGCAAGCCGAGCTCCGCGCGTTGCTCGACCGCGCGAAGTCCAGCGGACTCAATGCCGTGATCTTCCAGGTGCGTCCCGCGGGCGATGCGCTCTATGAGTCCAAGCTCGAGCCCTGGTCCGAGTACCTCACGGGCCAGCAGGGCCGCGCGCCCTCGCCGTGGTGGGATCCGCTCGCATTTGCGGTGAGCGAGGCGCATGCGCGCGGACTCGAGCTCCATGCGTGGTTCAATCCCTACCGCGCGCGGCATCCGTCGGCAAAGGGCACGCTCAGCGCCACGCACCTCGCGAACACGCGGCCGGCGCTCGTCAAGCGCTACGGCACGCACCGGTGGATGGACCCGGGCGAGGACGCCGTGCGCGAGCACACCGTGAAGGTCGTGCTCGATGTCGTGCGTCGGTACGACATCGATGGCGTGCACCTCGACGATTACTTCTATCCGTACAAGGAGCGCGATCGCGCCGGGCAGATGATCCCGTTCCCCGACTCGTCGAGCTACGCGCGTTACGTGGCCGGTGGTGGCGCCCTCGCGCGCGACGACTGGCGGCGCGAGAACGTCGACCGTCTCGTGAAGGAGCTGCACCAAGGCATACACGAGGTGAAGCCGTGGGTGAAGTTCGGCGTGAGCCCGTTCGGCATCTGGCGGCCGGGATTCCCCTGGCAGATCCGCGGATTCGACGCGCACAACGAGCTCTACGCCGACGCGCGAAAGTGGCTGCGCGAGGGGTGGGTCGACTACTTCTCGCCGCAGCTCTACTGGACCGTGTCGAGCATCCCGCAGTCGTACCCAGTGCTGCTTCGCTGGTGGTCGCAGCAGAACGCGTTCGGCCGGCACATCTGGCCGGGCAACTTCACGAGCAAGGTCGGCGAGAGGAGCCGCACCGCGTGGACGACGCCTGAGATCGAGAGCCAGGTCGTGGCCACGCGTGATGAGCCGGGCGCCACCGGCAACGTGCACTTCTCGGCCAAGGTGTTCATGCAGGACCGCGACTCGCTCGCCACGCGGCTTGGCCGCGGTGCCTACGCCGAGCGGGCGCTCGTGCCGCCGTCCCCGTGGCTGGCGGTGGAGCCGCATGATGCGCCGGCGGCGACGCTCGAGCGCGCGCGGAATGGGGCCATCACGCTGCGGCTCGTGCCGTCGACGGGTGGCTCGCCGCGGTGGTGGCTCGTGCAGAGCCGCGGCACGGACGGCGCTTGGACGAGCGGGCTCGTTCGCGGGGCGCTGAGGTCAGTGCCGGTCGCGGCCACGGCTGACCGCGTGGCCGTGCGCGCGGTGGATCATGCGGCGCTCGAGAGCCCTGCGACGGTGATGAAGGTGCAGGCGCGGCGCTGACGCGTCGACGTGGGCGAGTGCTCGGGCAGCAATCTCAGGGGACGCCGCATGAACCGAAGTCCTCCTCCTCAACGGACGTGATGATCCACCCAAGCTCGTGACGGTCGAGGACCAACCTCACCCCATACGAACCGGAACACGGAGTGGTCGAGATCCCGACCCACTCGAGGCGCATCCGCACTCTCGTGGAGCTCAGTTCTTCCACGCTCGTCACGTAGACCGCAAGGCAGCGATCCGGTCCTCGCCGGCACTTGTTGATCGAACCGGTATCAGCAGCGATCACGCGCGGCTCGACGTCCTTCACGTAGAAGGCGAGGCGCGCAGGATCACCGCCGAGCGCTCGGCGAAGTACCATCGTGTCCAAGAGCACGCGATTCCCTTGCTCGAGATCATCCGTCCGATGAAGCAGCGCGGCTCGAAGCGCGCTGCCGGGCTGCGGCGCAGGCACTGTCCTACTCCTGCCGGTACCACAGTTGACCGTCGGCAGGACGACTAGGGCAAGTAGGCCGAGCCTCGATGTCTTGAGCATACGAATATCTAGCA
>DATLLD010000142.1:0-3930 GCA_035538035.1 Gemmatimonadaceae bacterium
TGCTATTCGTCGGTTCGATTCCGACCGGCGCCTCTCAGTTCTTCCCGTCCCCATGCGTCAAATCCTCCGTCGCGCCATCGCCATTGCAGTCACGCTGAGCGTCACGCTTTCGACGCTCGGCATGGCGCACGCGTGCGAGGAGATGCAGGACCGTGCCGGCGCAGACGCGATGGCTGCGATGCCCGCGACGGCCGCGATGCCCGCGACGGCCGCGATGCCCGCGATGGACGATATGGTCGCCATTGCCGGTGCCCACGACACCGCCCCGGTGCCGCACGGCAACTGCGATCACGATTCCAACGCTCCGGCCGGCGGCTCCTCCACGACGGATGGCTGCCTGACCATGATCGGCTGCGCCATCACGATGATCGTGACGCCGGCGGTCTCCTCGCCGACCGAGGCTCCGCTCGTCGCGCGCCACGTGGCTTTCGTGGCCTCGGGGCCGCTCGGGCTGCCGCTCCCCCCGGACTCGCCCCCTCCAAGAGCCTGACCCTCGAGCGCTCCCGCTCAGCGAGAGCCCTGCGCGCGGGAAGCTTCCTGCGCCGCGACCGCAGCCGCCACGTTGGCGCGCCGCGCCCCGTTTCGAGGAGCCCGTCAAGATGTTCATTCCGCGTTCGCGGACCGTTTCACGGTCCGTGGCGGCCCCTGTCCTTCTGGCCTTTGCGCTGATCGCGCGCCCGGCGCTCGCGCAAGCGCCGCCTGCGGCCGCCGATTCCACGCCGCTCACGTTGCGCTCGGTCCTCGCTGCGGTCGAGCGCGCAAACCCACGCGCGCGCGCCGCCGCCAAGCTCGCCGATGCAGCCGAGGCCCGCGTCCCCGGCTCCCGGCGGCCTCCCGATCCCGAGCTCCAGTTCGGTTTCATGAACTACTCGCTCTGGCGCTTCGCGCCCGACGAGGCGCTCGGCATGCGCCAACTCCAACTGATGCAGATGCTGCCGTTGCCGGGCAAGCTCGCCGATGCCGGCAGCGCGGCTCGGGCGCGGGCTGACGCCGCGCAAGCGCGATCGCTGGACGTCCGGTGGGTGGTGCGGTCCCAGGCCACCGCCTCGTTCTACGATGCATGGCTGGCCGTCGAACGGACGGCGATCGCTCGAGAGACGCGCCTCTTGCTGGAGAACGCCGCGACGATCGCCACGTCCATGTATCGCGTCGGCGAGGGGCCGCAGACCGACGTGCTGCGGGCTCGCGTGGCGATCGCGGGGATGGAGGAGGAGATCATCCGGATGCAGGCGATGGAGCAGGCGGCGCGTGCGCGACTCGCCGCGGCCGCCGACATGCCGGTGGACTCGCTCGGTGGCGCACCCGTACCACCGGCGTTCCCCGATTCCGTGCCTGCCGTGCCGGTGCTCGAGCGTCTCGCCATCGAAGGGCGTCCGATGCTGGCGGCCGGAGAGGCCGAGGTCCGCGCGGCTTCGGCGGACGCGCGCCTCGCGCGCCGTGAGCTCTGGCCCGACCTGCAGCTGGGTGTGCAGTACGGCGAGCGTGGCATGGCGATGGGGACGGATCGCATGGGCAGCCTGATGATCGGCGCGTCGCTCCCGGTCTTCGCCAGGTCGCGCCAGCTCCGCATGCGCGAGGAGAGCGCGGCAATGGAAGGAATGGCCGCGGCGGATGTCTCCGCGATGCGCGCGGAGACGCGCGCGAGCGTATTGGAGGCGCACGCCGAACTCGCCAGTGCGCGCCGCCTTGCGACGCTCTACCGAATGACGGTGCTCCCGCAAGCGGAGGCGGCCGCCGAATCGGCTCTGGCCTCGTATCGGACGGGCACGGTGGATTTCCTGACCGTGCTCGACAACCGCATGACGGTCAATCGCTATCGCGAGGAGCTCGCCGCGCTCGTCGCGGCCGAAGGCCGCGCTTGGGCGGAGCTCGAGATGCTGACCGGTCGCACACTCACCAACGACTCGGCGACCGCACTGCCACCTGGAGGAACGCGCTGATGATGACCGATCCCGAGAGGAAATCCGGCGACCGTTCCTTGCGCGCGCTGCGTCTTGCCGCGGTGATCGGCGCGCCGGCGCTGGCCATCGGCATCGCTTGGTGGGCCACGCGCTCGAATGGTGCACCGGCGGCAGCGTCGGGTGGACACGATCACTCGGCCGCCACCGCGCCGCGCGACAGTGCGCACAGCGTGATGCTGGATTCCGCCGACCAGCGCCGCATCGGCGTCACCTACGCCCCAGTGGAGTTCGGCCCCCTGGCCGACGAGGTGAGGACCGTCGGCCAAGTCACCGTCGACGAGACACGGGTACGGACGATCTCGACGAAGGTGGATGGCTGGGTCGAGCGCCTGCACGTCGACTACACCGGGCAGGCCGTCGGCCGCGCCGCGCCGCTGCTCGACATCTACGCTCCGATGCTTGTCACGGCGCAGGAAGAACTCCTTCTCGCGCTCCGGCTTTCCAGGGACGTCGCGCATGGCAGTGCCGACGCGCGCGCGAGCGCCGAGGATCTCGTGGCCTCGGCCCGTCGACGGCTCTCGTGGTGGGACATCCCCGGGGAGCAGCTACTGGAGATCGAGCGCGCTGGCGAAGTGCAGCGCACGCTCACGCTCAACGCTCCCACGGCCGGCGTCGTGATCGAGAAGAACGTGACCGTCGGGCAGCGCGTCATGGCCGGCGACGTCCTATACCGCGTGGCCGATCTCTCGTCCGTCTGGGTGGAGTCGGAGGTGTACGAGCAAGACCTGCGCTTCATCCGCGTGGGACAGGTGGCGACGGCGGATTTCGATGCGATGCCGGGAGAGCGGTTCACCGGACGCATCGCCTACGTCTACCCGACGCTGACGCCGGAGACGCGCACGGCCCGAGTGCGCATGTTGCTCCCGAATGGGGATCGGCGACTGAAGCCGGGGATGTATGCCACGCTGCACCTCACCGGCGCAGCCGGCCAAGGGGTGCTCAATGTGCCGCGCGGAGCGGTGCTCGCGACCGGAGAGCGGCGCATCGTCTTCGTGCGCCGGCCGGACGGACACCTCGAGCCGCGGCAGGTGCACGTCGGCCGTACGTCGGATGATCGCGTCGAGATCATCGACGGTCTCGCGCTTGGCGAGACGGTGGTCGCCTCCGCGACGTTCCTCGTCGATGCGGAGTCGAACCTCGGCACCGCGCTGGGCGGCATGGGCGACATGCCCGGCATGGAAGTCACGATCCCGCCCCGCCAAGAGCCGCGGAGCCCCCGATGATGCTGCGTCGAATCATCGACTGGGCCGTGGGGAACCGGCTGATCGTGATCATCCTCGCGGTGGCGCTCGCGGCCGGCGGCGTATGGGCCGTGCGCGAGACGCCACTCGAGGCTCTCCCCGACCTGTCCGACGTGCAGGTCATCGTCGAGGCGAGCTACGGCGAGCAGGCGCCGCGCATCGTCGAGGACCAGGTCACCTATCCGATCGCGGCGGAGATGCTGAAGGTGCCCGGCGCACGCACGGTGCGCGGCTACTCCTTCTTCGGCGTGTCGTTCGTGTACGTGATCTTCGAGGACGGCACCGACCTCTACTGGGCGCGCACGCGCGTGCTCGAATATCTCAGCGGCTTGGCGACCAAGCTCCCCCCGAACGTCGCCCCGACGTTGGGGCCCGACGCGACGGGACTCGGATGGATCTACCAGTACGCGCTCGAGGACACCACCGGCCGGCTCAACCTCGCCGAACTGCGCGGCGTGCAGGACTGGTACCTGCGCTACGCGCTCACGGGCGTGCCCGGCGTCGCCGAGGTGGCGAGCGTGGGCGGGTTCGAGAAGCAGTACCAGGTGGACATCGATCCCGCGAAGCTGCTCGCGTACGGCATCCCGGTGACGCGCGTGATCAGCGCCATCCAGTCGGCGAACAGCGACGTCGGGGCGATGGTGATGGAGCTCTCCGAGCGTGAGTACATGGTGCGCGGGCTCGGGTACCTCGACGGCATCGGCGACATCGAGAATGTCGTCGTCGGC
>DATLLD010000143.1:0-2634 GCA_035538035.1 Gemmatimonadaceae bacterium
CCGTCGACGGACACCGGCCGACCGTTCACCTGACCATTCGCCCTCGGTCCCCATGCGCGTCCTGTCCATCCCGCAGCCGTGGGCAGAGCTCGTGATCCGCGGGGTGAAGACCGTCGAGGTACGCTCGTGGTATGCCAAGCACGACGGCGGGCGCATCGCGATCCACGCCAGCGCGAACATCGAGCTCAAGAAGGTCGAGGCACTCTGGGCGGACGATCGCGCGGTGGCGCAGTGCTTCGCCGACCAGGGCTGGATGGACCGCGACGACCTGCGCGCGCTGCCGCGCTCGGCGGTCCTGGGCAGCGTGGAACTGCGCGGTGTGCATCGCGCCCAGGCCGTGCGCGCCGCGCAGGTCGATCCGTCGTCAACGAACTGGATCGAGGACGCGCTCGAGACCGCCGTGCGCGATCCCATGACCGGGAACCTGCGGCCCGGCCCCGCGCCCACGCGCACACTCCCGGTGGCGATCCCGGCGCAGGGATACGTGTTCGGGTTCGCCGGCGCGCTCGCGGTGGAGCCGATCACCGAGGTGGAGGGACAGCAGCATCTGTGGGCGCTCTCGGCGGCGCACGCCGCCGAGCTGGCGGTGCGCGAGACGCGCGCACGCAGCGGCGTCTGGACGCGGAGCGCGCCGTCAGCCGAACGCGTGAGGGCCGCGCGCGACGCGTGGCGCGAACGCTTCGAGACGGAGGAGGCGCGCTATGCCACGCGGCTGCTCCGCGAGGCGCTGGACGAGGCGGCGAACGACGCGCTCTCGCTGGAGGACGAGGGCGCCGAACGGATGCTGCGGCAGGCGATGCGGAAGTTGGCGGAGGAGCGCGGCACACGCGACGCGGACGGGCGCGCCTGGATCCGCGTGCCCAGGGCGCTGCGCGCGCTCTACGACGATGCCGACCGTGTGCCAGCCGCGCGGTTCGAGGCGGACCTGCGCTCCCTGATGCACCGGGTACGACACGAGCAGGAGGAGCATGCGGCGTATGCGAAGCTGTTCGACGACGCGGTGGCGCGATTGCGCGAGGGTCTTGCGCGTGCCGACGCGTCGCTAAGTTCGCGAACGGAGATCGAGGCGGAGGTGAAGCGTGCGTTCAAGCGTGAGTGGGTGGAGGCGGAGGCGGCGCTGGTGCGGGCGGATCGCAGCGTGCGGTTCCCGGACTACTGAACCGCCGGCGGATTTGACGTCGGCAGCAGTCATCCTGAGTATTACCAGGTATGCCACCTGAACTCCCGCTCGCTCGCATCAGCCTGACCATCCCACTCGACGTGCTTCGTCGGGCCGACCGCATCGCCAAGCGGCAGGGCCGGTCTCGCAGCTGTGTGTTCACCGACGCCGTCCAGCGCCTAGACGAGCCGACCGCCGCCGGGTTGCCTCGGCTCGACAGTTCGCGGCGAAGTCAGTTGGAGGCGGACCTGGCGCTCACGCCGACTCAGCGAGTGCTCGCTGCGGAGCGCACCGCGCGTGAGGTGCCGCTCCGCCGCTTCTCCGCGCTCTTCGTCTCCTTCGACCGCTTCGAGGACTATCTCGATTGGAAGAGCAGCGAGAGCACGGGAAGCCGGTAGGGCCACCGTTTCGCACGGAGCTCGCGGAGGTCTGCCATCGGTTGAACCAGGCCGGCGCGCGCGGTACCTCCTCGTCGGCGCGAGGGCGCTCCAGCTCTGGGGCAGTGCGCGCGCCACGCGTGACATCGACATCCTGATCGAACCCTCGGAGGCCAATGCGCAGCGCGTACTCGATGCGCTGGCGACCACGGGCTATGGGTTCGCGAAGGAATGGGCGGCCGCCGAGGTCGCGCGGAAGTTCGAGACGATCATCGGCGATTCGCGATCGCGCGCGAGGACTCACGACCGTAGAGGAAAGAGCCGCGACGCACTCTCGTGCGTCGCGGCTCTTTCGCTCTCTTGGTCGCGGCCATCGCTTACCGCAGTGCCGCGGCTCTCGCTCGCTGCACCGGGCGTCAGACGCCAGCCGTCTCCTTCACCTTCTTCGCCTTGGGCGCCTTCGCGGCGGCCTTTGCGGTCTTTTCCGCCTTGGCGGCAGCCGGCTTCGCCGTCTTCGCTGCGGCCTTCGCCTTTGGCGTCTTCTTCTCGACGCCGGCCTTGGAAGACCCCGCCGGCGACTTCGCCGCGGACTTCACCGCCGGCTTCGCGGCCGGCTCACTCACCAGCTCCAACGCAGGTGCCTTTGGTGCAGCGGGCTCGTCGACCATGCCGAGCAGCAGCAGGCCGGCAGGGATGCCCTTAACCGGCGTGCGGCCACCACGGCCCGGCGCGGTGCGCGGGCCCATGCCTCGCGGCGCGGCAGCGACCGGTGCAACGACCGGCGTCGCCGCCTTCTCGGCCACGGCGAGCTGGTCGGCGATGCTCGGGGCGCCGACCACGGCCGTCACCTCGAACGCGTCGCCACGCTTGCGCAGGTCCACCTGGCCGGCGTCGTGCGCGTCCTTGAGGATGCGCGCGAAGTTGCGCTCGGAGAGCGACTCGCTGTCGCGGCCGAGGCGCTGGAATGCCTTCACGCGAACCGTCTCGCTCGGCACCGGCTCGTCACCCTTGGCCACGGCTTCGACGGCCTCGCGGACGAGCTTGAAGGCCTCGTCGCGCGTGAGGCGCAGCCCGCTGACGCCGAAGGTCGATGCGACC
>DATLLD010000144.1:0-12730 GCA_035538035.1 Gemmatimonadaceae bacterium
CTCGGCTTCCAGCTCGCGATTGACCTCACGCGTCTGGTCCGGGTTGTCGCTCACGATGAGGAGGTGGGTGACGAGCTCCTCGGCCAGGAGGCGCCCCTCCCAGCTGCCGGCACCATCGGTGGACACGGCATGTTCGCGGTCGAGCAGCATGCGAACGCTCACGAGCGCGCTCTCGGGCTGTGGCGGGTGGATCTGGTAGACATATGCCCACACCGGCTTCCGTTCCTTCACAGCCGGTTTTGTTCGCTTCTTCTTGGCTGGCAGGGGACCTCCGTGACTGGCCGTGGTCACAAGGTCGCCGCTCGCGCCTGACGCGGGTATCGCCCGAAAGGATGAGATGCGGCCGAGGAATCCCTGCTACTGTTGCTCTTCCCGGGCATATGCGGCGATCTGCAACCGCGTGTGCAGCGTGAGCTTCTCCATCACGTTACGCACATGGCTCTTCACCGTGTGCGTCGCGATGTGCATGCGCGCCGCGATCTCCTTGTTGCTCAGCCCCTCGGCGATCAGGTTGATCACCTGCCGTTCGCGCGGCGTCATGCGCGCGGCCTCGAGCAGCTCCGGTGCCCCGCGCGCCACGGCGTCGCGGGCGATCTGCGAGAAGAGCGTGCCGATCATCTGGGGCGGGAGGACCTCGACGCCGGCGTGCACCGAGCGGATGGTGTTCTCGAGGTCCTGCAGCGTGGCGTCCTTCATGATGAAGCCCGAGACGCCGGCATTCACGAACTCGACGATCTCCTCTTGGACGGGGAGGAGGTCCATGACGACGATCCGCGCGTCGGGGAACTCGCGCTTCACGCGCTCGGTGACGCGCAGCGCGTCGCCGTTTCGGAGGCCGAGGTCGAGGAGCACGACTCGCGGCGCCACGTGGTAGCTGAAGAGCGCGGTATCGGCGCTCGGACCCTCGGCGATGACCGCGAACCCGGGGATCCGGTTGAGCAGGATCGTGAGTCCTTCCCGCACGAGGCGGTTGTCCTCGATCACCGCGACGGTGATGGTCTCTGGACTGGTCTCGTCGACGGCGGGGGCGCCGGAATTGCGGCTCGGTACGGGCTCAGCCACCCAGGAGGGGACCGGAGGACGCTTGGCGGGGAGGCATTCGACTGAAAGGTAGTCGCGGGGGAGGGTTCTCGTCGGCTGGAGGCGGGAGCGGATAGGCAAAAACCGGTCAGTGGGGTCTAATGGAAGCGGCAAAAACCCCAATCACGGGAGGCGACGATGTTGCTGATTCGCGAGATCATGTACTGCAAGCCGGGCAAGGTGCGTCCGATGGTGGAGAAATTCTTGGCGATGGCGAAGCTGAGCAAGGAGAACGGTCAGGGAGAAATGAAGATCATGACCGACTTCAGCGCAGAGCGGTACTGGACGGTCGTGGCGCAGATGGAGATGGAGAGCTTGCAGGCGTTCGAGGACATGATGAAGGGGACGGGAATGTCGCCCGAGCTGGGGAAGAAGTACGATGCGATCATGAAGGACTATCATGACCTGGTCGAACATGGGCGGCGGGAGATCTACACGGTCGAGGGGTGAGGAGGCGATGCGGGGCTTGATGACGTGATGCGGATGTGCCCGCGGGCGTGGAGGCCGGCGGGCACACCAGCGGCAGGTACGGCGAGAGTCAGGCTACCGAAGCGCGGCGCGCGCGTACGGCCTTCGCTGGAGACGTTGGATCCCATCTTCGTCCGTTGCCACGGTGTAGATGGAGGCTCGACCGAATCCGACGACGTGGACGTTCTCGCCCGCAGACACGCGCTCCACGAGCTGGCCGGTGCGGTCGATCACGTCATAGGGCGGAGCGATGTGTTCCGCCGACGGTGGCCGCCGAATCCAGAGGCGACCGTCCGGCGCCGGCAGCAGAGCCTCCATGAGATAGGGAGGAAAGACCTCGGGCCAGTTCGCGTATGACCGGGGATCGCGCTTCGGGTTGCCGGTGCGAGTCGCTTGGCGTTCCATGAACGCTTCCTGTTCGCCGGCATCGAGTCGCACTCGCTCGAACGGAAGTGGCTTTCCGAGTACTCGCCGGCCGTCTGCTGCCCGCCAGTCGACGCGATAGGGATCTTGCCGTGCGATGGCGATCCAACCGTCGGCGAACAGCGCCGCCTGCTCCGGGGATGAGAGCGGGTGGGTCACGATCTCGACTGACGTGGGGTTGTCCGCCGGCCCCTGCACTCGGAGTTCTGCCTTCCGCGCACGCATCGTCCCGACCGTGTCGACGCGTCCGTTCGCACGCGCCGCGCGGAGCAGAAGCGTCGAGTCGAGGCGCGGCCGCGCGGCGGTTGCACCAGCCGTCGAGCCGAGCCCCCTCGTGAAGATCACGCGACCCGAGTTGTCGGCGCCGAGGAGACGGCGAGCACCCGCGACCATCGCCGGGGCGTCAGGACCGATGGTCTCCGCGATCTGCGCATGGCTGAGCACCAGCCATCGTCCACTTTGCCAATCCGAGAGGATGGTGGAATCGCCGGCGATGGGAAGGAGGGACGAGGGCTGCCTGTACTCTCCGGGGCCGCTGCCGTTCCGTCCGACTGGAGTTACGCTGCCGCGCGCCCAATCAGCGACGAACAACTTCTTCTCCGCCTGGTCCAGCACGAGCACTCGGCCATCGGCGAGTTCGCGCACCGCGGAGATGCTGGTGAACTCGGCGTCCAGCGTGGCGTTCGGAGCCGAGAGTGCGATCGCCTTCTGGCTCGTGCCCTGCGCCAGCGTCTGGCTGGCGACGGTGGCGAGGAGCAGGAGCGATAGGCAAGGTCTCATGAGGATCTCCGAACTCGGTGCGAGTCTTGTGCGCGGAACGTGGATTCCATGACGGAGCGAACATGCTCCCTCACGCATTTCTCCGCAATGCGACCTGCCCGCGTGCTTGATGCACGCGCCCCGACCTCCGACCGCCAACCGCTCGCCTCGCGCGCGCATTGCCTTCGCGCTCCGTATCCGCTATTCATTCCTTCACTAGCCGCCAGGGGTACTCCGCGACAGAAAGCGCGGGGTTGAGAAAGTCTCTTGGAACCTGACCCGGTCAACACCGGCGTAGGGAGTGCGGCGAGTGACGTGCCGCCGCTCATGCGTTGGCCACGCCACCCGCTCGCCGGGGTGTGCGTGGCCTCTTTCGTTCTCGCTGCTGCAGCGGCGACGACCCAAGCGGACATGCGCACCTCGGCGAGGCTCCAGCACTTCGGACGCCCTCTTCCCGAGGAATCCGCACGATGTTCAGATCGATGTTCACGATCACCCGACGCTTCGGCGTCGCCGCCGCCGTCACGATCGCCGCGTCCGCCACCACGCTCGGCGCGCAGGACACGACAGCAACCCGCAAACTTCCGCTCGACACCCTCGAGCGCGTCGTCATTCGCGCCACCCGCAGCGGCGGCGCCACGCCGACGTCGCAGACCACGATCACCCGCGCCGCCATCGAGCGTACATACGTCGGGCAGGACGCGCCGCTCGCGCTGCTGGGCGCCACCGGCATCACCGCCGCGTCCGACGCCGGCGCCTTCTCCGGCTACAGCTCCATCCGGCTCCGCGGCGTCGACCAGACGCGGCTCGCAATCTCCGTCGACGGCGTGCCGCTCAACGACCCCGAGGACCAGGTCCTCTACTTCTCCAACGTGCCCGACTTCATGAATTCCATGCAGTCGGTGCAGGTGCAGCGCGGCGTCGGGTCGAGCGCGTTCGGAACGGCGGCGTTCGCGGGGTCACTCAACTTCGAGTCGATCCCGATCGCCGCCACGCCGCGCTTCGGCGAGGTGCAGCTCACGAGCGGGTCGTGGGGCACGCGCCGCGCCAGCGTCGAGGGCGCGACGGGACTCATCAATGGGAGCGGCTTTGCCGCGTACGCACGCCTCTCCGGGCAGGAGACGGACGGTTACCGCCACAACTCGGGCAACGACGCGCGCTCGGGGTTCGTCAGCGCCGGATGGTTCGGCGAGCGTGACGCGATCAAGTTCACGGGCTTCGCGGGGCGCTCGAAGATGCAGCTCGCGTACTATGCGCCTTCGGAGGCGCAGCTCGCGGTGGATCCGCGCGTGAACCCGATGTCGCCCGACGAGCGCGATGACTTCCACCAGGAGATGGCGAGCCTGCAGTACACGCGCGTGCTCTCGCCCGGCGCGACGCTGACGACCACCGGCTATCGCAACGGCGCCGGCGGCAACTACGACGTCCATGTCGGGCCGGACCTCTGGAACTTCAATCTCGATCACTCCTGGTACGGGCTCCTCTCGACGCTCGCCTGGACGCGCGGCGACCTCGCGCTCGCGGCCGGTGCGCACCTGAGCACCTACAGCCGCGGTCATTGGCTGCATGTGCGGCCTGACCTCGACGCGCGCGTGTACGACAATCGCGGCTTCAAGCAGGAGCAGAGCGCGTTCATGAAGGCGACGCTTTCGCGCGGCGCGGTCGACTGGCACGGCGACCTGCAGCTGCGTCGCGCCGCGTTCCGCTACCGCCCGACGGCGGGCACCGGCATCGGCGAGCCCGAGATGGATTGGGTGTTCGTGAATCCGAAGCTTGGCGTCACGTGGCGCACCTCGAGCGCGGTGACGCTCCACGCCTCGCTCGGGAGCAGCGGCCGCGAGCCGACGCGCAGCGACATGTTCGCCGGCGCCGACGACATGGACGCCGCCGCGGCCGCCGAGTTGCTGCCGCTCGACCAGGTGAAGCCGGAGCGACTCACCGACCTCGAACTCGGCGCGCGCTACACGCGCGGGACCTTCACGCTCGGACTCAACGCGTTCTCGATGCGGTTCACCGACGAGATCGCGCCGATCGGCGCCATCAGCATCACGGGGAGCCAGCTGCGTCGCAATGTCGACCGCAGTGCGCGCTCGGGCCTGGAACTCGAGTCGGCATGGCAGGCGCACGAGCGGCTCGACCTTTCCGGCAACGTCATGTGGATGCACGCGCGGATCGACCGCTACACGGATGCCGCGAGCGGCATCACTTACCGCGACGTGGAGCCGTTGCTGACCCCCGCGCTGATCGCCAACGCGCAGCTGGCGTGGCGGCCGGTGAACCGTACCGAGTTCACGCTGGCCGCGCGGCATGTGGGGCGGTCGTTCCTCGCGAACGACGGCAACGCGGCACTCACCACGCCGGCCTTCACGCTGGCCGACGCCGGCGCCGCGTTCACGCTCGGGACGCAGGTGCTGCGCGTGCAGGTGCAGAACCTGTTCGACGCCGAGGCGATGGCGAGCGGGTACACGGATGGGACGGAGCGCTACTTCTTCCCGGTGGCGGCGCGGACGCTGATGGCGACGGTGGCGCTGCGGTTCTAGCTTTTCCGAATGACGGACAGGAAACCCGGGGAACGACCGACCTCCCTCCAGGAGGAACTGAAGCAGAATCGGCCGTTCCCCACGGTCTCGGAGGAAGCCGCGGTCGCGCTGCTGCGTGCCGCGGCGCTGCTCCGGCGAGCAATCGCAGCGCGCGTCGAGCCGCACGGCATCTCGCCGGCGCAGTACAACGTGCTGCGCATTCTGCGCGGCGCGGGCGACGAAGGCCTTCCCACTCTGGCCGTGCGCGACCGGCTCGTCGAGGAGGCCCCGGGCATCACGCGACTGATCGACAAGCTCGAGGACGCGGGGCACGTCCGGCGCGATCGCACGGGGAGGGACCGCCGCACCGTCCGCTGCCGGATCACGGCCAAGGGGACGGAACTGCTCGCCGAGATCGATGTGCTGAACACGCAGTCGGCGGATTTGATCGCGACGGGCCTTCCGGATATTGCGGAGCAGCAACTGCTGGTCGATCTGCTCGCAAAGGTGCGCGCCGGACTGCATCGCCTCGCGACGTGACCAGGCGGCACGTGTTTCAGAGCGCGGCAGCAACCGCAAGGCACGACGCGCCGCGGGAGAACGCGGCGCCGGTCGTGGCCGCGCCACGTGCCCGCGTCGAGTCCGTCGACGCCCTTCGCGGCATCATCATGATGGTGATGGCGCTCGACCATGTGCGCGACTACTTCGGCGACCTCTCCGCGAGCCCTACCAACCTCGCCACAGCCAGCACGGGGCTCTTCCTCACGCGCTGGGTCACCCACATCTGCGCGCCGGTGTTCTTCCTGGTGGCGGGCACGGGCGCCTACCTCGCGCTGCGGCGGCGCAGCACGTCTGAACTCTCCCGCTTCCTGGTGACGCGCGGGCTCTGGCTGGCCGTTCTCGAGATCGTCGTCCTGCGGTTCGCGATGCAGTTCAACGTCGACTATCAGGTCACGCTGCTGACCGTCCTCTGGGCGCTCGGTTGGTCGATGGTGGTGCTCGGCGCACTCGTGCATCTCCCCACGCGACTCGTGGCGGCGTTCGGAATCGTGCTGATCCTCGTACACAACCTGCTGGATGGCATCAATGCGGGTACGCTCGGTGCACTCGGCCCACTCTGGTCGGTGTTGCACGCGCCGGGGTTTCTGCTCAACACGCCGGATCATGTCGTGTTCGTCGCGTACCCGCTGGTGCCGTGGATCGGTGTCACGGCGGCCGGCTACGTGCTGGGGCAGCTCTACGAGCTGGGCGCCGAGCGACGGCGCGTGATGCTCGCCTGGCTCGGCGTGGGCATGATCGCGGCGTTCATCATCCTCCGTGCGATGAACGGCTATGGCGACCCGTCGCGCTGGTCGGCACAGGAGTCGCCACTCCGCACCCTGCTCTCGTTCATCAACACCACGAAGTATCCGCCGTCGCTGCTCTTCCTGCTGATGACACTGGGTCCTGCGCTGCTGCTGCTCCGCGCGCTCGACGGCCAGAGGACGATTCCGCCGTGGCTCCAGCCGGCTGTGATCATCGGGCGAGTGCCGATGTTCTTCTTCCTGCTCCACTTCGTGCTGATCCACCTGCTGGCCGTGGCCGCGAGTGCGGTCCGCCTTGGCGATGCGTCGGGGATGTTCCAGTCGGCGAGCCTCGACAAGTTCCCGATCACGCAGCCGCCCGGATGGCCCATGGGGCTGCCCGCTGTCTATATGATCTGGACGGCGGTCGTGGTGCTGATGTACCGGCCCTGCCGATGGTTCGCAGAGGTCAGGCGGCGGCGCACCGACTGGTGGTTGAGCTACCTCTGAGTGCTCAGGGCGCGGTGCCGGACTTGGCCGGAAGCCCGCGCTGCGACCAATCCTGGTACGACCCGTCGTACATCCGCGCGTCGTAGCCGAGGTACTTCGCCACGAACCAGGTGGCGCTCGCGCGGTAGCCGACCCAGCAGTACGTGACAACGGTGTCTCCAGCCGCCGCCCTCTCGCCGAACATGCGCTCGAGTTCAGCGCGCGGCTTGAGCAGCGTCATGCCATCGCTGAACATCTGCTCCCACTCCAGCTGCCGCGCGCCGGCGAGATGACCGGCGCTCGGCATGCCGCTACGGTTGCCGGTGCCGTTGTACTCGCCCGTGGTGCGGGTGTCGATGAACGCGAGGCCCGGGCCGTCGAGCCGCGGGGTGATCCACTCGGCGGTGGCGACGATCTCGGGCGCAGCGCGCTCGGTGAGCGTACCGCGCGTGACCTGGGGCGCCGACTTCTCGGTCGCGTGCTTGCCGGCGCGCCATGCGCGGAGCCCGCCGTCCAGCAGCGCGAACTTCGTGTGGCCGATCGACGCGAGGGAAAAGAGGACGCGCGTCGCCATCGGCGCTTCGTGTGCATAGACGACGACGGTCGTGCCGTCGGAGACGCCGTGCGACTCGAACACGTCTCGCAGGTGTGCGGCGTCGGGGAGCTCTGAGCCGAGCGTCCCGCGGCGTGTCACGATGCTCGAGTATGCGAGCTTGCGCGCGCCGGGCACGTGACCCTTCTCGTAGTCGTCGCCTTGTGCGACGTGCAGCACGACGACTGACGGGTCGGCACGGCGCGGCGCCAGCCAGTCGGCCGTGACGACGAGGGGAATCTCCGGTGTGGGCAGCTGCGCGGAGGCCGGACCGGCGGCGAGGGCGATCGCGAGCGCGAGGGCGATTGTGGACGAAGGAGTCATGCCGTACGATGCCACGCCGAATGGCGCGCCGCGAGTGGCAGGACTGCCACTGTGCGCTAAGTTCCTGCCATGCCCCGGAAAACCGGTCCACACCGCGTCGCGGTGCTCGCGCTGCCCAGCGTCGTCCCGTTCGACCTCGCCGTGCCGATGCAGGTGTTCGGTTACCCGCGCCCCGAGTGGGCGCGGCGCTATGTCGCCGAACTCTGCGCCGAGCGGATTGGCAGGGTGCGCACCTCATCGGGATTCGAGCTCGTCGCCACGCGCGGTCTCGGTGCTCTGCGCCGCGCGGACACCATCGTCATTCCCGGCATCGACGACCTCGGGCTGCCCATCTCCCCCGCCGTCACGCGCGCCATCCGCGCGGCGCATGCTCGGGGCGCGCGCCTGGTCTCCATCTGCACCGGCGCGTTCGTGCTCGCCGGGGCCGGGCTGTTGGACGGACTCCACGCGACCACGCACTGGCTCGATGTGCCGGAGTTCCGTGCGAGGTTCCCGCGGGTGCAGGTCGACGCCAACGTGCTATTCGTGGATGAAGGCCGCATCCTGACCTCGGCCGGCATCGCCGCCGGCATCGATCTCTGCCTGCACCTCGTGCGCATGGATCACGGCGCGGCGGTCGCCAATGCGGTTGCGCGACGGCTCGTGGTTCCGCCCCACCGGAGCGGGGGCCAGGCGCAGTTCATTCCGCGTCCGGTCGCGACGCCAAGCGGGCAGAGCCTCGACTCCACGCGCGCGTGGCTGCTCGCGCGCCTGGCCCAGCCGGGCGTGACTGTTGCCGCGATGGCGGCGCACGCCGGTCTCTCGGTGCGCACCTTCGTGCGCCGGTTCGCGGAGGAGGCGGGGGCACCGCCGCTCCGGTGGCTGTTGCGCCAGCGCATCCTCGCCGCCCAGCAGTCGCTCGAACTCGGGGACGCGTCGGTCGACCTGGTGGCCGAGCGGTGCGGCTTCGGGTCCGCGGTCTCGCTGCGCATGCACTTTCGCCGCGCTCTCGGCACGAGCCCGATGGCCTACCGGCGTACCTTTCGTTCATCGATTGTGCGCGAACGGTGAATCACCGGACTCCGGCTTGTGCGCCGAACCGGCCGCTCGCACAATCAAGGATGCGTCACCATCAATTCAAGGAGCCCCTCATGCGTGCACTCGTGCTGGCAACGCTCGCCGCTTCACTGTCCCTCGCCGCACCCGTTTCCGCGCAGGATGCGGACCGGTCCGTCAAGGACGGAGGCATCAAGGTAGAGGGCTGGAAGGGCCGGGTGGACCGCCGCCCCGCGTCGCAGGGTAAGACCATCGCGGACTCCAAGCTGACCTCCGAGAGCGGTGCCCTGCGTCTCTCGGCCGGCCCGGCGGGCAACTTCTGGAATCCGTCGCATACGGCCACCGGCGACTATCAGGTGAAGGCGACCTTCAAGGAACACAAGATGGCGTCGTCACACCCGCATTCGTATGGGATCTTCATCGGCGGCAAGGACCTGGAATCGGACAACGAGACCCTCATGTACTGCATCGCCTACGGCAACGGCACCTACGCCGTGAAGACCTTCCACGGCGCCAACGTCACGACGCTGACGAAGCCGACGGAGCACGCGGCGCTGCGCAAGGCCGACGCCAACGGCGAGGCCACCAACGAGATCGGCTGGCGCGTCGCCGGCGACAAGGCCTCGTGCGTGATCAACGGGCAGGTAGTGGAGACGTTCGACAAGTCGCAGTACGCGGGCGCCGACAAGCTGACGTCGACGGACGGCGTGTACGGCATCCGCGTGAGCCACAACCTCGAACTCACGGTGAGCGGCCTCGGCAAGTCGAAGTGAGCACCACGCACCCGGCACCCGCCGGGCGCGACCCCAGTGGAAGGAAGGGCAGAATCATGCGGCGTCTAATGGCAGGACTCGTGCTGCTCTCGGCGTGCCAGATGACGGAGACGGCCGAGAAGATGACGGCCCGAATGGCGTCGGAGTCGGCGACTGCGCGAACGGAGGTCGAGGCGATCAACGTGCGCTACGCGCAGTTCCTGAACGCCAACCAGGCGGACTCGGTCGCCGCGCTGTTCATGGAGGACGGCATCCTGATGCCGCCGAACGCGCCGGCCGTGGTGGGTCGGGCGGCGATCCGCGACTACCTGGCAGGCAACCCGATGCCGGCCGGCTCCAACATCGCGTTCACCGTGACGGACGTCGACGCCAATGGCTCGATGATGGTGGAGCGGGGCACGACGCTGTTCACCATGCCGGCAGCAGGCAAGACGCCGGCGGTCAACATGCCAGGCAAGTACCTCGTGCACTGGCAGAAGGTGAACGGCACGTGGCTGCAGGTGGCGACCATCTGGAGCGACGACGCGCCGATGCCGGCGATGCCGCCGATGCCGGCGACGCCCACCAAGAAGTAGGACTGCCGCGGGAGCGAGCGCCGCGAGAGCAGTGACTCTAGCGGCGCTTCCCGCCCAGCAGGGAGCCGAGCACGCCGCGGATGATCGAGCGTCCGAGCGTGTTGCCGAGCGTGCGCGACGCGCTCTTGGCGACGATGTCCACCATGCCGTCCCACCGGCCGCCGCGCGGTCCTGCGCCCGCGCCCGCCGCCGGCGCCGCTTGGGCGCGAGCCTTCAACAGTTCGAACGCCGACTCGCGGTCGACTTCCCTCTCATACACGCCGGCGACGACCGAGGCGGCGATGACTGCCTTTCGCTCCTCGGGCGTGACCGGACCGATCTGGGTGCCCGGCGCCATCACCCACGCACGCTCGGTGATGCCCGGCGTGCCTTTCTCATCGAGCAGTGAGATGAGCGCCTCCCCGACCGAGAGCTCGAGGATGGCCTGCTCGATGTCGAGCGCGGGATTCCCGCGCATGGTCTCGGCGGTGGCGCGCACCGCCTTCTGGTCGCGCGGCGTGAAGGCTCGCAGCGCGTGCTGCACGCGGTTGCCGAGCTGGCCCAGCACCTTGTCCGGGATGTCGATCGGGTTCTGCGTGACAAAGTAGACGCCGACGCCCTTGGAGCGGATCAGCCGCACCACCAGCTCGACCTTCTCGAGCAGCGCCGGGGGCGCGTCGGCGAACAGCAGGTGCGCCTCGTCGAAGAAGAAGACGAGCTTGGGCTTCTCGAGGTCGCCGACCTCGGGGAGGTTCTCGAACAGCTCGGCCAGCAGCCAGAGGAGGAAGCACGCGTAGAGGCGCGGACTGTTCATGAGCTTGTCCGCGGCGAGCACGTTCACGACGCCGCGCCCGTCCACCGTCTGCAGCAGGTCCTCGATGTCGAGCATCGGTTCGCCGAAGAACTTCGCCCCGCCCTGTTCCTCGAGCTGCAGCAGTCCGCGCTGGATGGCGCCGATGCTCGCCGCCGACACGTTGCCGTACTGCGTGCGGAACTGCGCGGCGTTGTCGCCCACATGCTGGAGCATCGCGCGCAGGTCCTGCAGGTTGAGCAGCAGCAGGCCGTTGTCGTCGGCGATGCGGAAGGCCATCGAGAGCACGCCTTCCTGCGTGTCGTTCAGGTTGAGCAGCCGCGCGAACAGCAGGGGCCCCATGTCGCTGACCGTGGCGCGCACCGGGTGCCCCTGGTCACCGAACACGTCCCAGAAGGTGACGGGGCACTCGGCGAACGCTGGCTCGGGGAGTCCGAGCTTCCGCAAGCGCTCCCCGAGCTTGTCGCTCATGCGCCCGGCCTTGGCGATGCCGCTCAGGTCACCCTTCACGTCTGCCACGAACACGGGCACGCCGATGGCGGAGAACCGCTCCGCCAGCACCTGCAGGGTGATCGTCTTGCCCGTGCCGGTGGCGCCGGTGATGCAACCGTGGCGGTTGGCGAGGGCGGGGAGGAGGGCGAGCTCGAGGCTCGGCGACTTCGCGATCACGAGGGGGGAGGCGGTCATGCCTCAATGATAGCGCGCGCATCAATGTCTCTCGAGCCCGCCGATCGACACCCGGTATTCGCGTCGGTCACCGTCCCAGCGCACGCGGTAGTTCGTCGGGTGATAGCCGGGGCCGTCATAGGTCTTGGCGCGCGGCACCGGGAACGTGGAGTCCGGCTTGGACTCGAGGTACGCCTTGGTGACCATCGGCTCCGCGAAGGTGAGCTTGCCGTCCCAGGCACCGAAGATGAAGGTGCGGGTGAATGGAATGCCGTTGAACTCCGGCGACTTGGGGTCTATCCAGTGCACGCCCATTCCCGGCACGAGCGTGCCCTCGGCATACGCGTAGCCTTCGGGGATGAACTCCGCGGCGGGCTTGAGCTCGGCCTTCCTCATGAAGGTCGAGTCGCGTGGGTCGATGGTCGACCGCAACGCGGCGTCGATGGTATAGAAGTGAAAGTCGAAGTGCGGCGTGTTGTAGACGCCCTTGGGTTCGTGGCCACCCGGATTCCAGTTGAGCACCACGTGCTTGAACGGCGTGGGATTCTCGACGGGCAGGGGAAGGACGTACTCGTACATGCTGTGACCGTCAGGCATCTGGAACGCGCCGACCTCATTGTGGCCCGGCAAGCCGGTGAGCGCGGTCTCCGTGAGCGCGATGCCTATCTCCGTGGGCCTGTCGCCTTCGGTCACGATGAAGGTGCGCGCGGTGCCGTTGCCCAGCTTCACCGGATCGCCGTAGGTCTCGGGCGAGCCGCCCTCCAGCAGCGCGACGGTGAGCATCGGCAGTGCGAGCCAGCGCGCGCTGTGGCTCCGTGTGGTGCGTTGGTTTCTCTCTCCCATTGTGGTGACCCTCCCCGAACGTGGATCGTTGATGACGCCCTTGGTCAACGGCGGGAGCCGTGAACCGGTTCGTCGATTACGGGCACGCAGGGAGCGCTGGTTTCCGGGAAA
>DATLLD010000145.1:0-6801 GCA_035538035.1 Gemmatimonadaceae bacterium
GGGCATGGCGGAGTACATGAGCCTCGGCCGCAACGACCCGAACACCGCGATGTGGCTGCGCGACGCGCTGCGCCGCGACGACCTGCCGACGCTCGACCAGCTCACGAACGACCCGCGCTACTTCCCATACCGTTACGGCCAGGCGCTCTGGGCATACATCGGCGGGCGCTGGGGCGACGCCACTGTCAACGCGCTCTTCCGTGCGGCGCTCGAGAGCGGATGGGCCAACGGGGTGACGAAGGTGCTCGGCGTGAAGCCGGACTCGCTCAGCAAGATGTGGCACGCCGCGATCCGAGAGCAGTACACGCCGACCTTCGCCGGACAGACGGCGCCCGACTCGACCGGCCGCCCGGTCGTCCGCACGAGGGAGGATGGCGAGCAGAACCTCGCGCCCGCCATCAGCCCCGACGGCCGGTATGTCGCGTTCTTCTCCAGCCGCGACCTCTTCGGCATCGACATCTATCTGGCGGAGGTCGCCACGGGCAGGATCATCCGGCGACTGACCAGCATCACCTCCAATCCGCACTTCGACGCGCTGAGCTTCATCAACTCGGCGGGCAGCTTCTCCCCCGACGGCAAGCAACTCGCCGTGGTGACATTCGCCGAGGGGGACAACGAGATCACCATCTTCAACGCCTCGAACGGCAGGGTCGTGCGGCGCATCCGCCCGCGCGGCGTGACGGGGCTCCTGGATCCGGCATGGAGCCCCGACGGACGACGCATCGCGTTCTCCGGCCTCAAGGGTGGCATCAGCGACCTATATGTGTTCGACCTCGAGACCGGCGAGGCGAAGGCGCTGACGAGCGGGCGCGAAGCCGAGCTGCAGCCGGCGTGGAGTCCCGACGGCACGAAGATCGCGTTCACCACAGACCGCGGCGAGCGGACGGACTTCGACGCGCTCACCTTCGGGCCGATGCGCCTCGCGACGATTCCCGCCGATGGATCGAATGCGGACATCACGCTGCTCGAGACCTTCGCCTCGGGCAAGGCGATCAATCCGCAGTACGCGGCGGACGGTCGCTCGATCTTCTTCGTCTCCGACCAGGACGGCGTCAGCAACATCTATCGCCGCTCCGAGGACGGCGGCGTGCAGCGCCTCACCGACATCTCGACCGGCGTGAGCGGCATCTCGGGACTGTCGCCGGCGATCTCGGTCGCACGCTCGACCGGCACCGTCGTCTTCTCGGTGTTCCACAAGGCGGGCTACGCCATCCGCTCGGTCGATCCCTCGGTGGTGACCGCGGATGCTCGCGCGGCGGCGCCGCAGTCGGCCGAAGCTTCGGCGGCCGTTGCCGGCGTGCTGCCGCCCGCGGTGACGGCGATGCCGGACGCGGGCGTCGAGCGCGCCCTCGCCAACGATTCCACCGGCCTCGTGCCGGCGAGCGCGCTGACGCCGACGAAAGTCGACGGCCGGCTGCGGCTGGACTACGTCGGCGGGCCGAGCATCGGCGTGACCGTCGGCGGCGGCTACGGCACCGGCCTGGGCGGCGGCGTTGGCCTCGGGTTCGCCGACATGCTCGGCAACCACGATCTCGGCGTGGTGATCCAGGCGCAGGGAGACATCAAGGACATCGGCGGCGCCGTCTACTACCTGAACCAGAAGCGTCGCTGGGGATGGGGCGCGAACCTCTCGCACATTCCGTACGCGGGCATCTTCGCGAGCGCCGCGAACGTGGACTTCGAGACCGGCGAGGGCACGATACCCGGCGCGATCATCGTGCAGCAACTGCAGCGCATCTACTTCCAGAACGCGAGCCTGGTGGCGCAGTACCCGTTCTCGCGGACGCGGCGCGTCGAATTCAGCGGAGGACTGCAGCGCATCGCGTTCGACGTCGAGGTCGACAGCCTGTTCGTCATCGGCAACCAGATCGTCGACCGCGTGCGTCGCGACGTCCCTTCGTTGCCGGGCCTCAACTTCGGCCGCGGCACGGCGGCGCTTGTCGGCGACAACTCGTTCTCGGCGTTCACATCGCCGATCGCCGGCGGGCGCTACCGCCTCGAGGTCGGCGCCAACGCGGGTGATCTGGATTACCAGGACGCGCTCGTCGACGTGCGCCGCTACTTCTTCATGCGGCCGCTGACGTTCGCGGTGCGCGGGCTCCATTTCGGGCGCTACGGCAGGGACGCGGAGGGCGGGCTGCTCCAGCCGCTCTTCGTGGGCCAGTCGTTGTTGATCCGCGGCTATGACGCGCAGACGTTCAAGCTGAGCGAGTGCTCCGCGGCGCCGGGCGGTGGGGAGAGCTGCCCGCAGTTCGAGCGCCTCAACGGCAGCCGCATCGCGATCATGAATCTGGAACTGCGCATCCCGCTCTTCGGCAACGACCGCTTCGGGCTCGTCAGCGTGCCGTTCCTGCCGATCGAACTGACGCCGTTCTTCGACGCGGGCGTGGCCTGGACCAAGAGCGAGTCACCGGACCTGCGCTTCGACCGCGAGACGACCGATCGCGTGCCGGTGTTCAGCGCGGGCGCCGCGACGCGGCTCAACCTGTTCGGCTACGCGGTGCTCGAGATCTACTGGGCGCACCCGTTCCAACGCCCGGGGCGGAGCGGCATCTGGGGATTCCAGCTCGCGCCGGGGTGGTAGCGTAAGGGAGCTACTGCGCCCTGAGCGCCTCCGACGGATCGATCCGGCTGGCGCGCGCCGCGGGCAGCCAGCAGGCCGCGATGCCGATCGTCGCCATGATCAGCGCCACCGAGATCATCGTCGCAGGATCCGTCGGCTCCACCCCGAACAACAGCCCCTGCATCAACCGCGAGAGCAGCAGCGATCCGAGCACACCGAGCACGAGGCCGAGCGCCACGAGCATTCCGCCCTCCCGGAGCACCATGCGCTGCACCTGGACGGGCGCCGCACCGAGGCTCATGCGAATGCCGATCTCGTTCGTGCGCGCGCTCACCGAGAAGGCCAGCACCGCCGCGATGCCGATGGCCGCGATGACGAGGGCGAGCAACCCGAACGAGCCCACGAGCATCGCATTCAGGCGACGCGGGCCGACGCTCTCGTCACGGATGTCATCCACCGTGAGGACGTTCTCGATCGGCTGCGCCGGCGCCACCGACCGCACGATCGCTCGCGCCGCCTGGGCGAGGCCCGCCGCGTCAACCTCCGACCGCAGCACGACGCCTCCGCTCGGGAAGAATCCCTGAGCGAACGGCAGGAACGTCACCGGGACGGGTTCGCGCTCGAGTCCGCCATCCTTCGTGTCGGCGACGACGCCCACCACCTCGCGCCACTGGTCGGCCGGGATGCCGATGAACTGCAGCACATCGCCGGTCCACGCCACCCTGCGCCCGATCGGGTCGATCCCGGGGAACAGGATGTTCGCGAGCTTCTCGTTGATGATTGCGACCGGGTGTCCGCCCGCGCGGTCGTTGGCCGTGAAGTCGCGGCCCTTGACGAGCTTTATGCCCGACGCGCGGAAGTAGCCGGGATCCGCCGTGCGGTACTCGCTCTGCGGCGTCGCCTCGCCCGGCGACATCACGCGGCCCTCTGCCTTGATCTCGAGCTGGAACTGCGCCGACCGCAGCGGCATCGTCGACCCGACGCCGACGACCTGCACTCCCGGAAGCGTCGAGAGCTCCGCCTGCATCCGCTCGTACATGCCGACCGCTCCCTGCATGACGGCGGCCTGCGTGAAGTCGACCGGCACTTCCATCGTCAGCACGTTGCCCGGCTCGATGCCCGGGTCCACCGCCGCCAGGCGCTGCATGGAGCGCACCAGCAGGCCCGCGCCGGTGAGCAGCACGAGCGAGACGGCGACCTGCGTGACCACCAGCGCCTGCTGCAGCCGCTTGCGCCGCACGCCGCCGCTCGACTTGGTGCCGCCCGCGCGCAACCCCACCCCGAGCGAGCCTTCGTCACCGATCGACGGCGCGTACGCGAGCACGAGCGCCACGGCCAGCGCCAGCACGAAGGTGAAGCCGAGCACCATGCCGTCGACGTTGATCTCGTCCGCGCGCGGGCTGAAGCGCGCCGCGAAGGTCGAGAGCATCCCGACGCCCGCGTACGCCACCACGAGTCCGAGTGCCGCGCCCATCAGGGCGAGCACCGTGTTCTCGGCGAGCAGGAGCCGTCGAAGGCGCGTCGTGCCGGCGCCCAGCGCCGCGCGCACCGTCATCTCGTGTTCGCGGCGCACGCCGCGCATCAGGGTCAGGTTCGCCACGTTCGCGCAGGCGATCACGAGCACGAACGCCGCGGCACCCATCAACAGGAAGAGCGTGAGGCGCGCGTCCCGACCGAGCACCTCCTGCAACGGCGTCATCGAGATCTTGTAGCCGGCACCCTTCTCGTACGCCTCGGGATTCGCGGAGTACATGCGCTGCGCGATCGTCTCCACCTCGGCCTGTGCTTGCTCCTGGGTCGCCCCGGGGGCGAGCCGCGCGATCATCTCGGTCATGCGATGCGACCGGCCCTGCACCATCATCGCGCTCACGTGGTGCTCGCTGATGGACATGTTCATGAGCGCGTCGATGCGGCCCGGGAAGAACGGCGCGGGCTGCAGCACCCCGATCACCTCGACCGGCCGCCCGCCGATGCGCAGCGACTTGCCGACGATGCCGGGGTCGGCCGCGAAGTGCGTGCGCCAGTAGCCGTCGGCGAGCATTACCACCGGCGCGGCGCCGGCGCCATCGTCCGCGTCGTTGAACGGACGGCCCAGCACCGGGCGCAGGCCCATCACCGAGAGATAGTTGCCCGTCACGAGCCCGACGTCCACCTGCGTGGCGTCCTGGTCCTCGACCAGGGGGATCGTCAGCGGCGAGTACTCGGCGACTTGGCCGAGCGTCTGCGACTGCTGGCGGAAGTCGTTGATCTCCGGCACGGAGAAGGCGATGTTCTCGACCGCGGCCATCGACTGGCGCAGGTACATCAGCCGGTCGCCCTCCTGGTGCGGCAACGGCTTGAGCAGCACGCCGCGCACGACGCTGAAGATCGCCGTATTGGCGCCAATGCCGAGCCCGAGCGTCAGGACGACGGCGACGGTGAAGCCGGGCGAGCGGCCCAGGCTGCGCAGGATGTATCGGAGCGTGTTCATCATCGGCGTGTCCCTTTCTCCCTACCCTGGAAGTTTTCCATGGAGCTGTAGATCCCGAATACGTGCAAGGCCAGCCAGTCGAACGCGCGCGCGGGCATGAGTCCCTTGAGGGCGTTCGAGAGATACACCGTCCACGGCAGGAGCAATCGCGGCGAGCCGGCCTTCATGGCGCGCCAGACCCGGTCCGTGACATACCCCGGACGCATGATCGGCGTCATCAGCATCGCCTTGGCGCCCCTGAACATGCCCGTGTCGATGAACGTCGGGTGGACCGTGGTGACGCGTACGTGGTGGTGGCCCGAGAGTTCCATCTCGAGCCGCAACGAGTCGCTCCAGCCGGTCAGCGCCCACTTGGAGGCGCAATACACGCTCATGCGCGGGTTGGCGACGAAGGCCGCGGCGGACGCGATGTTGACGATGCGCGACTCGCGCCGGCCGGCGATCATGGCGGGCAGGAACTCGCGCGCGACCAGCATGGGCGCGAGCGCGTTCACCGCCATGCTGAGTTCGATGTCGTCCGGCGTGTGCTCGGCGAAAAGCTTGCCGCGCACGATGCCGGCGTTGTTGAAGATGATGTCGATGTCGCCGGCCTCGCGACGCGTGCGCTCGGCGGCGGGTGCCACCTGCTCACGGCGCGAGAGATCCACCACGACGGCGTGGATGGATACTGTGCCGCCGCTTGCGCGCAACTCGGCGGCGGTCGCCTCGAGTGCAGCCGCGTCGATGTCCCAGAGCACCACCGCGGCGGCGTTCTCGCGGACGGCCTTCTCGGCGAAGATCCGGCCGAGGCCCATGGCCGCACCGGTGATGAGGACGCGCTTGCCGGCGACTGACTGGAGGGTCATGGGGGTGTAAACTATGCAGACCGGAGGTCAGCATCGCCACCAACGGCATGCGGCCCGAGGACTAAGGTCGTCCAAGCCCACTTTCGAGATTACTTGCGATTCGCTAGTGATCTCCGAAGCCGGCGATGCTCACGCCCCTACGGCGCCGCCTCATGGAACGTCAGCCCACTGCTCCGCTCCAGCGCCCACCGCAGGCGCCACTCATCCCGGAACAGGATCACGGGATTGTTCTTCGAGTCATAGAGCAGCTGCAGGTCCTGTGACTCGCCGAGCCGCTGGATCTCCTCCATCGGCCCCGTCACCCAGCGCGGATACCTGAAGGGCAGCTTCTCGAGCGTGCAAGGCGCGCCGTACTCGTTCTCCAAGCGGTGCACCATCACGTCGAACTGCAGCAGGCCCACCGCGCCGACGATCGGCACGGGACCCATCTGCGTCTCGGCGAAGAACACCTGCGCCGCGCCTTCCTCCGTCAGCTCGCGCAGACCCTTGTCGAGCGCCTTGCGGCGAAGCGGGTCCTTGGAGAGGATGCGCGCGAAGTGTTCGGGCGCGAAGCGCGGGATGCCCACGTACTCGACGAGCTTGCCCTGCGCGTCGCGCGGCGCGTCGACCGTCGCCAGCGTGTCGCCGATGCGGAGCGAACCGCGGTCGTGCACGCCGACGACGTCGCCCGGAAGCGCTTCTTCGGCGAAGGCGCGCTCGCGGCCCATGAACTGCTGCGGCGGCGCGAGCTTGAAGGTCTTGCCTGTGCGCACGTGCGTGACGTCGAGCCCGGCCGCGTAGCGCCCAGAGCAGACGCGCAGGAAGGCGACACGGTCGCGATGCCGCGGGTCCATGTTCGCCTGCACCTTGAACACGAATGCCGAGAACGAGCTTTCGAGCGCCCGCGGCTCGTCCTTGATGTCCACGCGCGGCGACGGCCCGGG
>DATLLD010000146.1:0-10186 GCA_035538035.1 Gemmatimonadaceae bacterium
GTTCTCGAGCGTGAGTCCGTGGCCGGCGTGCACCGCGAGTCCGTGGCCGGCGGCGTGGCCCGCGGCGTCGCGGAGCGCCAGGAGGTGTCGCGGGTTCGCCGTCGAGCTCCACACCGGCACCTACTGCCACTCGCCGGCGAACCCGCGGCACCTCCTGGCGCTCCGCGACGCCGCGGCCCACGCCGCCGGCCACGGACTCGCGGTGCACGCCGGCCACGGACTCACGCTCGAGAACGTCGGCCCCGTCGCCGCGATCGCCGAGTGCGAGGAGCTGAACATCGGCCACGCGATCATCGCGCACGCCGTGTTCGTGGGCCTCCCGGCCGCCGTGCGCGCGATGCGCATCGCCATGGACATGGCGCGCGCCCACGATGCCGCGGTGCATTCCGGAGCACACCGGAGGCACGGTTGACCAGCATCATGCGCCCCGCCACCATTAGCGTTCACGCTGCGGAGGCGCGATGACGGGCGGGCTGCTCGATTTCTTCACGTTGGAGGCAACCGAGTACGTCGACGCGCTCGACGCACTCGCGTCGCGCGCGACCGATCGTGCGCCGGACGCCGAACCGTTCGCGCGCGCGGCGCGCGCGCTGCGCGGCTCGGCGACGATGGCCAAGCAGTCGGGCATCGCCGAGGTCGCGCACGGACTCGAGCGGCTCGCTCGCCAGGTGCGCGATGGTGCGCTGCCCTGGGACGCGGCCATCCGCGGCGTCGCCATCGCCGCCATCGACGACCTCAAGCTCTTCGTGCGCGGCGTGCGCGGCTGGGGAGCGGTCGAGGAGGCGCGTGCCGGCGCCCGCATCGCGGAACTCGAGCGCGTGGCGCCCCGCTCCGTCACCACGAAGTCCCGCGGCCGCGGTTCCGAGTTCCTGGCCGGTGCCGCTGCCGACGCCGCCACCGGCCTCCTCGACTACGCGGAGCAGCCCGGCACGCCCGAGGCGTTCGCCGAGGTCATGCGCGCGGTGCGGGCGCTGCGCGGCGTGGCCGCGCTGCGCGACCTGCCGCCGCTCGGCGAGGTCGTGGACGCGGTGGATGCCGCCGCCAAGCCGATCGAGATCGGGCAGGACTCCCCGACGGCCGAACGCCGCCGCCTCTTCCGCACCGCGGCCCGCGTGCTGCTCGAGGGCGGAGAGGCCGTGCGGCGCGGCGGCGTGCCCGCCAAGGACTCGAACGCCATCCGCGAGTTCGCGCTGGCCGCCGAGTCGATGCGGTCCAATGAACGCGACGCCGACGACGTGGTGCCGATCGCCTCGCTCTTCCCCGACGAGGATGCCGCCGGCGCGGTGCAGGCCGCACCGAATCCGCCGACGACCGCCGCGCAGCGTTTCCGGCTCGAGGTCGTGAGCCAGGCCGAGCACCTGCGCCGGCTCGTCGCCGACGGCCGCGACGCCACCGACCCCGCGACGCGCGACCGCGTGGGCCGCGAACTGCGTAGCGCGGTGCGCGCGCTCGCCCGGTCCGCGCAGAGCTTCGCCGCCATCGAGATCTCCAACGTGTTCCTCGCGGCGGAGCGCGGTGCCGCGGCGCTCGAGGCGCGCGTGCTCGACGTGCTCGACGAGGCCGGCGCACTGCTCAGCGGCTCGGCGGCGGCACCCGACGCCAGCGCATCGCGTTTCATCGCCCTCGCGCAGCGGCTCGCCAGCACGACGCCGTCCGTGCAGCCGTCGAGGGGCCGCGTGCCGACGCCACGACTGACGCCGAGCATCACGGCGCCGGCGGTGCGGCCCGGTGCGCCGATCGTCTCCGCCGGCCCGGCCGGCGCCGTCGCGCCCAGCGGCGCGGCGCTGCGATCGCTGCTCGCCACCGGCATCGCCGGCCTCTCGCCGCTCGGCGAGGAACACTTCGCCGCGCCTCTCGTCGGCGAGGATGACGACATCGTGCCGATCGACGAACTGCTCTTCCGCGGCCGCGACGCGCTGACTCGCGCGATGGAGATCGGCGCGAGCTTGCGCGAGGCCGGCCGTGAGCCCGACCACGACACGCTCGACGAGCTCTACGACCTGCTGCAGCTCGCAGCGGCGGACTAGCGGTGAAGTTCGGCTGGCGGGGCGCGCTCGGCGTGTGCCTCAGCGTGCTCTTGCTCTGGCTGACGCTGCGGGGCGAGAACCTCGGCGACGTCTGGCAGATCCTGTCGACCTCCAGCCTCGGCTGGTGGATCGCGTGCGTGGTGACGGCGACCGCGATCTTCCCGCTGCGGGCCCGTCGCTGGCAGGCCATCCTTGCCCCGCTCGGCGAGCGCATTCCCGTCGCGCCGCTCTGGCACGCGACCGCCATCGGCATGATGGTGAACAACGTCCTGCCGGCGCGCGCCGGTGAGTTTGCGCGCGCGTTCGCGCTCTCGCGGTCGCGGCCCGAGGTGCGCTTCACGGCAGCGTTCGCGTCGCTCGTCGTGGACCGGCTGTTCGATGGCACGGTCGTCATCACGCTGCTGCTGCTCGCCACGCTCGACCCGCGCTTTCCCGCCGACGCGACCGTGCTCGGCTGGACGGCCGGGCAGATCGCGATGTCTGCCGCGCTCTTCCTGCTGGCGGTGCTGTTCGTGCTGGGCGGCCTCGTGCTCTTCCCGCAACGGATCATCGCGGTCGCCGAACGCACCGTGGGCGCGGTCTGGCGCGCCGGCGGCGCCAAGGTGCGCGGTCTCCTCGAGGCGTTCGCGAGCGGGCTCGGCGTGCTCCGCTCCCCCGCCCTCGTGCTCGAGGTGCTCTGGTGGACGCTGCTCCACTGGATCATGAACGCCATCGCGTTCTGGTGCGCCTTCCAGGCGCTCGAGATCGAGGCGCCGTTCTCCGCCGCGTTCTTTTTGCAGGGGTTGATCGCCATCGGCGTCGCCTTGCCGTCGTCGCCGGGATTCTTCGGGCCGTTCGAGGCCGCGGGCAAGGCGGGCCTCGCGCTGTACGGCGTGCCCGGTGCGCAGGCGGTGAGCTGGGCGATCGGATTCCACCTGCTCTCGTTCGTGCCGATCACGGTGCTCGGTGCTTGGTACTTCACCCGCCTGCACCTGCGCCTCAGCGACCTGAACGCGAGCCGCGCCGCGCCATGAGTGCCACGGCAGCGAGCGTCGAGGCTCAGGCCAAGGTGAACCTCCTCCTCCGCGTGCTCGCGCGCGAGGAGGGCGGCTACCACCAGATCGAGACGCTGTTCGCGCGCATCGAGCTCGCCGACAGCGTGCGCGTCGCGACCGACACGACGCTGCGCGAGGTGCGTTGCCGCGGGCTCGACGCCGGGCCGATGGAGGCCAACCTCGCCTACCGCGCCGCGACGGCGTTCATGGAAGCCGCCAAGTGGCCGCGCGGGTTCGACATCGAGATCGAGAAGCGCATTCCCGTCGGCGGAGGGCTCGGTGGCGGCAGCGCCGACGCGGGCGCCGTGCTGCGCGCGCTCAACGCGCTCGCCCCCGAGCCGCTCAGCCCGGAGGCGCTCGCGACCGTTGGCTTCCGGATCGGCGCCGACATTCCGTACCTCAGCACCGACGCTCCGCTGGCGCTGGCCTGGGGCCGCGGCGAACGGCTCCTCGCGTTGCGTTCGCTGCCGGCGCGCGAGGTGATGCTGTTGGTGCCGTCCTTCGGCATCGCGACAGCCGACGCATATGGCTGGCTCGCCGAATCGCGGCGCGGTGCGGAGCCCAGCGCCCCCAAGGCGCTTGGGATCGACGACCTGGACCGCTGGGACGCCATCGCGAGGCTGGCCGCGAACGACCTCGAGGTGCCGGTCGCGGCTCGGCATCCGGAGATCAAGCGCTGCCACGAAGCGCTCTCGGCGGCCGGAGCCAAGCTCGCGCTCATGAGCGGGTCCGGGTCGACGGTGTTCGGCGTCTTCGACCGGCGCCCACCAGCTGAGATGGCCGGCCTGCCGGAGGGCACGCGGCTCGTGGGAACGCGCACATGCACGAGTGTGGCCGCGGTGAAAAAGCTGGACTGAGCCGCCCGCGCGGGCTAGCTTCGTTCAGCGCGACCCGCAGCGACTGCCCCTTCGTCCAATGGCAGGACAGCGCACTTTGGATGCGCGAATGGTGGTTCGAATCCACCAGGGGCAACTACACCCGCTTGGAGAAAAAAGGCGCGGCTCCCCTGCCGTTCAAGGCGGGCCGACGATAGATTTTAAGGCTGTTTCCGGTCAGTGCCGCCGTGCACGCCTGCACCGGCTATCTGTCGTGTCGCCTTACTCTTACAGGTCTGGACATTCATGGACGGTCTTGCTGTCCCCTTGCATGGGTTCCGTGTCATCACGGGAACGGCAAACCCCGCGCTCGCGGAGCAGATCGCGACGTCGCTCGGCGTCGAACTCTGCAAGTCCACCGTCACTCGCTTCGCCGACGGCGAAGTCTTCGTCCGCCTGGATGAGAACGTGCGCGGCGCGGACGTCTTCATCGTGCAGCCGACCAACCCGCCGGCCGAGAACGTCATGGAGCTGCTGCTCCTGATCGACGCCGCGCGGCGCGCCTCGGCAGCCCGCATCACCTGCGTGATGCCCTACTACGGCTACGCCCGGCAGGACCGCAAGGACCAGCCGCGCGTCGCCATTGGCGCCAAGCTCATGGCCAACATGGTGATGAGTGCCGGCGCCGATCGCGTGCTCGGGCTCGACTTCCACCAGCACCAGTTGCAGGGGTTCTTCGACATCCCCGTCGACCACCTGTACGCGGCGCCGGTGTTCACCGCGCACTACCGCAAGAAGAAGCTGCACGACCCGGTCGTCGTGGCGCCGGACGTAGGCTCGGCCAAGATGGCGCGCGGCTTCGCCAAGCGGCTCAATGCGTCGCTGGCGATCATCGACAAGCGCCGGCCGAAGGCGAACGTATCGGAAGTGGTGAACGTGGTCGGCGAGGTCGAGGGCAAGGACTGCCTCCTGGCCGACGACATGATCGACACGGCCGGCACCGTCAGCGAGGCGGCGAAGGCACTCAAGAACCTCGGCGCGCGCGACATCTACGTCTGCGCGACGCACGCGTTGCTGAGCGGTCCCGCCGTCGAGCGGCTCTCGAACGCGCCGATCACGGAAGTCGCGGTGACGGATTCGATCGCGATCCCCGAGGAACGGAGATTCCCGTCGCTCAAGATCCTCTCGGTGGGTGAGCTCCTGGCGAAGGCGATCCGGTTCACGCATTCGGACCAGAGCGTGAGTTCGCTGTTCGAATAGCTGTTGCAGGTGGCAGGTGGAAGGTGGAAGGAGGCAGTCGCAGGTAGATCGCGCCGCCGGGCCGGACATACCGGGAACCCACGTTGCGCGGACATTCCAAGTACCGAGTTATCCAATGGCTTCCGTTTCCCTCAGCGCGTCGACGCGTACCGCAACAGGCAAGGGCGTCGCCCGCAAGCTCCGCGCGGCCGGCCGCGTCCCGGCGATCATCTACGGGCATTCACGCTCACCGCAGGCGCTCGACCTGAACGCCCATGAGCTGCAGCTGCTGCTCGAGAAGCATTCGTACCGGAGCACCGTCATCGAGCTCTCCTTCGACGGCACCTCGGCGCGCACGCTGATCCGCGAGGTCCAGCGCCACCCGTACAAGAAGCTCATCCTGCACGTCGACTTCCAGGAGCTCGTGGCCGGCGAGAAGGTGACGGTGCGCGTGCCGCTGCAGTTCACCGGCACGGCCGAAGGCGTCAAGAACGGCGGCGGCGTCCTCGACCAGATCCTGCATGACCTCGAGATCTCGTGCGACCCGTCGAACATCCCGCATCACATCGTCGTCGACGTGACGCCGCTGGGCATCGGAAGCTCGATCCATGCCGGCGACATCCCGCTCCCCGAGGGAGTGACGCTGGAGACGGTGGCGGATTCGACGGTCTGCGTCTGCGCCGCACCGAAGGTCGAGGCCGAGCCTGTGCCCGCCTCCGATGCCGCGGCCGTCGCCGAGCCGGAGCTGATCCGCAAGACGAAGGAAGAGGAAGAGGCCGGCGACAAGAAGTAACGCCGTTCTTTTCGCGTTTCGATCCACGTTTTCCTTTCTTCTCCCCCTTCCGACCAGGGCATGAAGGTCATCCTCGGCCTCGGCAATCCGGGAAAGGACTATGCGGACACGCGTCACAACGTCGGCTGGTGGGTCGTCGATCACCTGGCCGACGTTTGGCGCTTCGACGGATGGAGGAAGGACGGCGAGGCCCTGACATCATCAGGCCTCGTCGGCACCGCGAAGGTGCGGCTCGTGAAGCCTCTCACGTTCATGAACCTCTCGGGCGCGGTGCTCAAGCCCTGGCTCCGCCGCCCGTTCTGGGCCGCCGCGAAGGACCTGCTGGTCGTCTCCGACGAAGTGCAGCTCCCGGTCGGCAGCTACCGGCTTCGCGCGCGCGGCTCGGCCGGAGGACACAACGGCCTCAAGAGCATCGAGCATGCGCTCGGGGGCCAGGAGTACGCGCGACTGCGCGTCGGCGTGGGGCCGGCCGACCCGGAGCGACGCGTCGGCGACCTCGCTGACTATGTGCTGGACGATTTCGGGAAGGCGGAGCGTGAGACGGTGCGCGAGCTGCTGCCGACCTTTGAGGAGGCCCTGCGCTGCTGGACGGCCGAGGGCATCGAGCAGGCGATGAACCGGTTCAACCGCTGATTCGGACATCCGTTCGTACATCGACAACAACCCCCAACCATCTCCCACATGCTTGAGAACCTGACGACGTACGCCCTCGGGATCGGAGTGGCAGGCCTTATCGTCTGCTTCATCACGTACCGGGGCATCGTCAGCCACTCCCCCGGCTCACAGGCGATGCAGGACCTCGGCGAGCAGATCCGGCTCGGCGCGATGGCGTTCCTGCGGCGCGAGTACACCGTGCTGCTGCCCTTCCTGCTGATCGTCGCGGGCCTGCTGGCGTACGCCGTCGGCGTGCAGACGGGCATCGCGTACATCATCGGCGGCATCTGCTCCGTCGCCGCCGGCTACGCGGGCATGACGGCGGCCACCAAGGCCAACGTGCGCACGGCCGAGGCCGCGCGCGCATCGGGCCAGGCCTCCGCGCTCCGCATCGCGTTCTCCGGAGGCACCGTGATGGGCCTCGCCGTGGCGGCGCTCGGCCTGCTCGGCGTGACCGCGATCTTCATCTGGCAGCGCCACCTGCTCGCCGGCGGCGACGACAGCTTCAAGCTGTTCGGTGAGATCATCTCGGGCTTCGCGAGGGGTGCCAGCTCGATCGCGCTCTTCGCGCGCGTCGGCGGCGGCATCTACACCAAGGCGGCTGACGTCGGCGCCGACCTCGTGGGCAAGGTGGAAGCGGGCATCCCCGAGGACGACCCGCGCAACCCGGCGACCATCGCCGACAACGTCGGTGACAACGTCGGCGACGTCGCCGGCCTCGGCGCCGACATCTTCGAGTCGTACGTCGGCGCGATCATCGCGACGATCGCGCTCGCCTCGACCGCCGTCATCATCCCGGACGACACGCGCCTCGCCGCGATCTTCCTGCCGCTGGCCTACACGGCCGCCGGCCTCGTGGCCTCGCTCGTCGGCATCTTCCTGATGCGCATCCTCGCCAAGGGCAGCCCGGCGAACGCGCTGCGCATGGTGACGTTCATCGCCGCACTGCTGTTCCTCGCGTTCGCCTATGTGCTGACGGTGCAGATGCCGCTTGGCATGATCGACACGGTCACGGGCAGCGCATTCCCGGCGCTCGGTCCCTGGTACGCGGTCATCGCGGGCACTCTCTCCGGCGTCCTTATCGGCCTCGTGACCGAGTACTACACGGCCGCGGGCCCGGTGCGTCGCATCGCCGACGCGTCCAAGACCGGCCCGGCGACGAACATCATTGCCGGTCTCGCGGTGGGCATGGAGTCCGTCATCCTCCCCGTCGGCCTGATCTGCGTCGCCATCTTCGTCTCGGTCTGGGCGGCCGGCCTGTACGGCGTCGCCATCGCCGCGGTCGGCATGCTGGCGACGGTCGGCGTGACGATGTCAGTCGATGCCTACGGCCCCATCGCGGACAACGCCGGCGGCGTGGCGGAGATGAGCCACCTCGGCCCCGAAGTCCGCAAGATCACCGACGGCCTCGACGCGCTTGGCAACACGACGGCAGCGATCGGCAAGGGCTTCGCGATCGGCTCGGCGGCGTTGACGGCGCTGGCGCTCTTCTCGGCATATTCGTCCGCCGTCGGACTCGACAAGGAGGGACTCAACCTCGTCGACCCGATGGTCGTGATCGGCCTCTTCATCGGCGGCATGATGCCGTTCTTCGTCGGCGCTCAGACGATGACGGCGGTCGGCCGCGCGGCGCAGGGCATGGTGGAGGAAGTCCGCCGCCAGTTCCGCGAGATCCCCGGCCTGCTCGAGGGCAAGCCCGGCGTGAAGCCCGACTCGGCGCGTTGCGTCGACATCAGCACCAAGGCGGCGCTGCGCGAGATGATCATCCCCGGCGTCGCCTCGGTGCTGCTGCCGGTGATCGTCGGCAAGCTCTTCGGTGTGAAGGCGCTCGGCGGCCTGCTCGCCGGCGCGACCGTGACCGGCGTGATGATGGCGCTGTTCATGGCCAACGCCGGCGGTGCGTGGGACAATGCGAAGAAGCTGATCGAGGGCGGCATCCTCGGCGGCAAGGGCTCCGATCCGCACAAGGCGGCGGTGGTCGGCGACACCGTCGGCGACCCGTTCAAGGACACGTCCGGCCCGGCGATGAACATCCTCATCAAGCTGATGAGCGTGGTGTCGCTGGTGCTCGCGCCGTGGTTCCTCGGTTGAGCACGGGGATGTGAGAGGTGAGGTGTGAGGGGGGCGGCCTTCTGGCCGCCCCTTTTGCGTTCCTGCCTTCACCCTTGCGTTCAGTATATAACTATGTAATCATATACTCACAGCACCGGGTACGCATTTAGTTCCGCCGACCGCGCACACCCATGAGACCGTTCCTTCTGGCTGCCACCCTTGCCCTCGCCGGCACGGCCGCGGCCCTCCCCGCCCAGACACTCACGCTCCGCGATGCCCTCGCGCGCGCGGACACCGCCGCCTACGCCAACCGCATCGCCGACGGCACCGCGGCCGCCACCCGCGCCCAGTCCACCGCCGCGCTGCGCGGGATCCTCCCGACCCTTCGGCTCGAGGGCGGCTTCGTCCGCACCGACGACCCCATCGGCGCCTTCGGCACCACGCTCCGCCAACGACGTATCACCGCCGCCGACTTCGATCCGGCCAGGCTCAACCGACCGGACGCCATCAACAACTTCCAGGGCGGCGCCGTCGTCGAGCAGCCACTGTTCAACGCCGATGCCTGGGTGGGACGCCGCGCGGCGGCGCGCGCAGGCGATGCCGCGGACGCCGCCGCGGACTGGGGACGCACCAGCCTGCGCGTGGATGTCATTCGCGCATGGTATGGCGTCACCCTCGCGCGTGAGCGCGTCGCCACGCTCGCTGACGCCGCAAAGGCCGCACACGCGCACGTCGGCCAGGCCGAGTCGATGGTCCGCCAAGGTCTCGCCACGCGCTCCGACGCGCTCCTCGCCGCGGTGGGAGCCGGCGAGGTCGACGCCCAGCTCGCAGACGCCGAGGCCGAGGCCCGCACCGCCGTGCGCCAACTCGCGCTGCTACTGGGTGAACACGACTTCTCCGCGTCGCTTCCCGAGTCGCTCCCTTCCGCCCAGCGCATCCGCGCCGTGGTCGCTCCTGACACCGTGGATACTTCCGCCGCGGAGGCATCCACAGACAACACTTCCACCACGGATGCTTCCACCACGGATGCTTCCGCCACGGATGCACCCGCAACGGACGCGCGGGCCGACGTCGAGGCGGCCGAGTTCGCCCTCGACGCCGCCCGCCTCGACGCACGACGCGCCCGCTCGCTCTACCTCCCGCGGCTCAACGCCCTCGCCCGCTACGACTGGAACTCCGCGAGCCGTCTCTACGCCGGCGTCCCGAGCTGGACGGTGGGCCTC
The DNA here is from genome assembly GCA_035538035.1 of Gemmatimonadaceae bacterium. Classification (GTDB taxonomy): domain Bacteria; phylum Gemmatimonadota; class Gemmatimonadetes; order Gemmatimonadales; family Gemmatimonadaceae; genus Pseudogemmatithrix. Next base: position 9,838 of record DATLLD010000146.1, read on the forward strand.
ATGGCCACGTGGACTCCCTTTGCCGGAGCCGGCGAGCTCGCCGAGCGCCAAGTGAGCAAGGGAAACGAGGCGGCGGCGCGCGCTATGGCCGAGGCGGCGCGCGCGCGCGCCTCGCTCGAAGCCGAGCAGGCCGGCAACGCGCTGCGCGCGGCGCTCGCCGGCCTCGCCATCGCCGAACGCGCCGTCGCTCAGAGCGCCGAGGCGCACCGCATGGTCGCCCGGAAGTACGAAGGCGGGCTCGCCACGATCGTCGAATTGCTCGATGCGTCCGCCGTCGAGACCCGCAGCGCGCTCCGGTTCTCCGCCGCGCGCCATGCCGTGATCACCTCCGCCGCCGAGTGCCTTGCGG
>DATLLD010000147.1:0-4516 GCA_035538035.1 Gemmatimonadaceae bacterium
GTCGTGGCCGCGCTGCTCGGACTGCAGCTTCTCTGGTCTTCGCGCTTCCTGATGCTCACCGCCTTTCTTGGCGTGCTCTTCGGGCTGGCGGCGGCAAGCGCCGTTGACTGGATCCGCACGAAGGTCCCGATCCGGCGCAGCATCGCGGCGCCACTCGTCGTCTTCGGCGCGGTCGGGATGCTCGTGCTGATCGGTTTCTGGTCCGGCCCCACGCTCGGCGAGCAGTCGCGTGAGCTGCGCACGAAACTGCCGGAAGCGGTCGGCAAGGTGGAGAATTGGCTCGAGACAAGGCAGCCGGGCCTGCTGAACATGATCGCGCCGCCGGACACCGCCGCCACCGAGGCCACCGACACCATCGAGACCTCGGCACGGCGAGCGGCCGGCGTCCAGGCGGTCAGTGAGTCCGAGCCGACGGGCGGCCGACTCTTCGGCGCATTCAAGCGGCACGTCGCCAAGCTTGGCAACCTCGCTTTCGGCGTCGTGCAATCGACTTTCGCGGTGATCGCCGGACTCGTCTTGGTGATCTTCCTCGCGGTCTACATCGCGATGGACCCGCTGGTCTACAAGCGAGGCCTCCTGCTGCTGCTCCCGGCGCACAGGCGGGCGAAGTTCGACAACCTTCTCGTGCAACTCGCGAGGACGCTGCGCACCTGGTTCGCCACGCAGCTGATCGCGATGCTCGTCATCGGCATCATCACCACTGTCGCGCTCCTCATCATCGGCGTGCCGGCGGCCATTCCGCTGGGCGTACTGGCCGGCATCTTCGAGTTCATCCCAAACGTCGGGCCCATCCTGAGCGCCATCCCGGCCGTACTCATGGGATTCGTGAGCTCGCCGCAGATGGCGCTCACGGTGGTGCTCCTCTACTGGGCGATCCAGTTCCTCGAGAACAACCTGCTGATCCCGTACTTGATGCGGGAGCAGCTCGATCTGCCGCCGGCGCTGACGCTGGTCACGCAGGTCGTCATGGCCTATGTCTTCGGCTTCCTCGGACTGTTCGTCGCGATCCCCCTGCTCGCCACCATCGTCGTCACGGTGCGAGTCCTCTGGATCGGCGAGGACGAGTACGCGAAGTCCGGATCCGAGCCCGAGGCGCCTGCGGAAGCGGGCGAGCCAAGCGCGTCCGGGTCGCCGGCATGATCGTGTCGACGCCGTCCGGCGCGGTTGGACTCGATGCGGCGGGAGCCGGTGAGCCAATGCTCCTGCTGCACGGCTTTCCCCTCGACCGCACGCTCTGGGCGCCTCAGCTCGCCTCGCCGATCCCGGGCGTGCGCACCATCGCGCCCGACCTCCCGGGTTACGGCGACTCCGCGTTCGTCGACGTGCCCTCCCTGGACGCGTGGGCCGACTGGCTCGCCGAGCTCCTCGACACGCTGCGGCTGGATCGCGTGATCCTCGGCGGTCTCTCGATGGGCGGTTATCTCTGCTTCGCCTTTTGGCGTCGCCACCCCGAGCGGGTGCGAGCGCTGGTGCTGGCGGACACCAAGGCGGGGGCTGATTCCGAGGAGGCGCGCGGCAAGCGTCTCGAGATGCGCGCGCTCGCGGGCGACCGGGGCGCCGCCGCGGTGGCCGAGAAGATGCTCCCCGGCATGGTCGGCAAGACGACGCGCAACTCCAGACCTGAGGTTGTCGCACTGCTGGAGACGATGATGGGCCGCGCGAGCGTCCGGGCCGTACAGGAATCGCTCGATATTTTGCGCCAGCGACCAGACTCCATCGCGACACTTGGCACCATTGACGTCCCCACGCTCATTCTTTGCGGCGAAGAGGACGTGCTGACGCCGGTAGCCGAATCACGCTCGATGCATCTCACCATCCCCCACAGCGAACTGGCGCTCATCCCCGCTGCAGGTCACGCGAGCAACGTCGAGTCGCCCGTTGTGTTCAACAGTTTGCTCGCGGGCTTCGTATCGGCGAACATTGGCGGTTGACTCCTCCAGCGCGGACCATGTCCTGACGAACACTTCATTAGCGGGGGCGCTGTGCGCCGCCGAACAGACGAGTGCGGCCCGCATCGGCGCGGTGCTCTTCAAGAACCGCGGATGGCTGCCAGTGCCGTTCCTGCTGGTTCCGCTGCTATCGCCGGCGACGCTCATCCTGCGCAACATCGGCTTCGGCGTCCTGTTGATGGCACTTGGCGAGGCGTGGCGCATGTGGGGTGTAGCGACAGCCGGCACGGTGACCCGCCGCCGCTCGCGGAATGTTCACAAGCTGGTCGACCACGGTCCATTCGCGTGGAGCCGAAACCCGCTCTACGTCGGCAACTTCCTGATCTGGATGGGGATCATCGCGCTCTCGGGCGTGCTCTGGTTCCTGCCGGTCGCGGTGCTGCTGTTCGCGGTGGAGTACTTCTTCATCGTGCGTTACGAGGAAGGCGTGCTGGAGTCGATCTTCGGCGCCGAGTACCTGATGTACAAGGAGCGCACTCCGCGCTGGATCCCGCGCCCACCGGCCGAGGGCAGCGGCAGCGAGTTCTACTGGGCGGAGGCGTGGAGGAGCGAGATCAGCACGTTCCTGCAGTACGCGGTGATCATCGCCCTGTTTTTCGGGAAGGAGCAGTTGATCGCAAGTGGGTGGTGGCAGGTGTGAGCTGCAAGACGGCCGCCCCAACGGGGCGGCCGTCTTCACATGCTTCCTGGAGCCCGCTGCAGCCCAACCGCGCCTTCAACTAACGCGTCGGCCGGCCCGGCTTCGGGTCCTTGTTGAAGACCTCACGATTGATCTGCACGTACTGCTTGAGGTTGGCCGGCACGTCTTCCTCCGGGAAGATCGCGGTGACGGGGCACTCCGGCTCACACGCGCCGCAGTCGATGCATTCGTCCGGATGGATGTAGAGCATCTCCGGACCCTCATATATGCAATCCACGGGACAGACGTCCACGCAGGACTTGTCCTTGGTGTTGATGCAAGCTTCGGTGATGACGTACGGCATGGGCTCCTCGGTGGAATCCGGGCTAAGCGGCTCTGTGAACAAAAGATAGACGGACCGGGCACTGTGGGACAGTGCAGCGAACGCCGGGCTTGTACGCTGGACAGGCTCACCTCGCCCGGGTAAATCCCACGAGTGGACCTCAAGATCAACGGGCGAGAGTTCTCCGCCGACGTGCCGGGGAGTGCGACCCTGCTCGACTTCGTTCGCGACGCCGCTGGCCTCACCGGCACCAAGCGCGCCTGCGACCGCGGGGAGTGCGGTGCCTGCACGGTGCTCCTCGACGGCGAGCCGGTCTACTCGTGCCTGACGCTGGCACACGGCTGTGCCGGACGCGCCGTGACGACCATCGAGGGCCTCGTCGCAGGACGGGAGCCGCACCCACTGCAGGCGGCATTCGTCGCGGAGGACGCGGCGCAGTGCGGATTCTGCACGCCGGGCCAGCTCATGGCGGCGGCCGCCTTGCTCGCGGCGAATCCCGATCCGTCCGAAGAAGAGATCCGCGCGGCGATGGCCGGCAACATATGTCGCTGTGGCACGTACCCGAAGATCGTGCGCGCGGTGCGCCGGGCGGCCACCGGTGGCTGAGCGCAAGCGCTTCGTCACGACGACGGTCGAAGTCGAAGGCCGCACGGAGGAACGCGTCGTCGAGGTCCCGGCGTTCGAGCCCGAGCCGTGGGGTGCTGACGCGGTGCTCACCCATGTCGGCTCGCGCGCGCACCGTGTCGACTTGCTCGAGAAGACGCGCGGCCGCGCTCCCTACACCACCGACCTGCGGCGCGCGAACCAGGCATATGCCGCCATCGTGCGTGCGCCAATCGCCCGTGGCCGCGTCACGAGGCTCGACGCGTCCGCAGCGCGCGCGATGCCCGGCGTGCTGGACGTGCTGCTCCACGCGGACGTGCCCGCCAAGACGCGATTGTTCAACGCGGAGATCACGTACGTCGGGCAGCCGCTCGCTGCCATCTGCGCCACGAGCATGGAGGCGGCCGAGCGCGCGGCACGCGCGGTGATCGTCGAGTGCGAAGCGCTGCCGCATGCCGTCACCGTGGAGGCCGCGACGGCGCCCGGCGCCGCGCCCGTGCGACCGGGGCTCAAGAGCAACCTGATGAAGGATGCGCCGCACGAGCATGTGCGCGGCGACGTAGTCGCGGGCCTCGCCTCCGCCGACGTCACCATCACTCGCGAGGTGCGCACGCCGTGCGCGCTGCACTCCGCGCTCGAGCCGCACAGCGCCGTCGCCGAGTGGGAGGGTGACCGCCTCACCGTCTGGGAGAGCACGCAGGGCATCTACCGCGTGCGCGACAACCTCGCGAAAGCGCTCGGCGTGCCACTCACGCAGGTGCGCGTCATCTGCGAGGCGATGGGCGGCGGCTTCGGCGCCAAGAACTACGCCGGCGCGCACACCTACATCGCGGCGCTCCTCGCTCGCCGGCTCGGTCTAGCCGTGCAGTGCGTGCTCTCGCGCGAAGGCGAGCAGGTCGACACAGGCAACCGCCCGTCATCGATGCAGCGCATCACGCTCGGCGCCGCGAAGGACGGCCGGCTGACGGTGATCGACCTCGAGGCGGAGGTGCCGCTGGGCAT
>DATLLD010000148.1:0-2156 GCA_035538035.1 Gemmatimonadaceae bacterium
ACTTCCAGACATTCGCCGCGGGCGATCCCGCGCGCGACGGTTTCTCGTCGCCGTTCTACTTCGGCGACTTCTCGGCCGACCTGCCGAGCCGTCCGGGTGACGGACGATACCTGCGCCTCGCACTCGGCGAGAGTGGGCTCTGGTGGTCGGACCGCAGGACGTTCGTCGGCGTGCTCGCCACCACGCCGCGCTGGGGACCGCGCGAGGGCGAAGGCCTCGTGCTCGGGCGCAGTGCTCCCGGACTGCCGCGGCTGGAACTCGCTGCCGCATGGCGGCCGCCTGCCGGGTTGGTCCGAGTGCGCTGGCTCGCGGGAGTCGCGAACGAGGGTGACTGGTTCGACGCTGACGAAGGCAACGACTCGCGGATCGTCTCCGGCGCACGCGTGGAGTACGAGCGCGGTGAGTGGCTCGCGCTGGGATTCGCGCGCACGGTGATGAGCGTGGCCGGCCGCGGAACGGTCGCGGCGGCGTTCCAGCCCTTCGCGCGCGGGTCGACGGACTCCGCCATGGAGATCGTGAGCGCGGACCTTCTCCTCTACGACACGCGTGCCGGCACCAGGGCATGGCTCGAACTCGCGCGGCAGGAGCCGATTCGCGGCATGCGGGAGGTTCTCGAATCACCGACCGAAGGCATCGCGTTCCGCAGCGGGCTGACGCAGCGCCTACGACGATCCACGAGCGCGGAATGGTCGGCATCGGTGGAGTTCGTGCGACTCGACCAATCGGGAACTCGCAGCGGCACGGTGCCGAACGACCTGTACACGAGCGCCGTCGTCGTGCAGGGATGGACCCATCTCGGCCAGCCCCTCGGCTCTGGGCTCGGGCCCGGTGGCCAGCGGCAGTTCGCGCGGCTCGACCGCGCCGGACGCACCTGGCGGCTGGGCGCGTTCGCCGAGCGCGCGCGATGGAACGAGGACGCGCTGTTTCGCCAGGCCGCGCCCGCCTCCGACCGTCACGATGTCACGCTCCAACTCGGGCTCGTGGCATCGAGGATGATTCACGGGCACGAGGTCACTGCGACGATCTCCGGCGGCCGGCGCCTCGACTACCTGTTCCAAGGGGCGAGTTCCACTCCCGGAGGCGAGCCGGTGGACCTCGACCTGCTGCGATTCGGCCTCTCCTTCTCACCGTCAGCGACGGCGAGACGCATTGTCGGAGTTTTCCCCGAGCCGTAGATTCACGCGTCCCTCTCCGAGACGCGCACTTTGCGATTCATCCGCTCCAAGAAGACTCCGTTCATGCACAGGCTCCGCCTCAGGGCAACGCGGCACGCAGCCCTCGTGGTTTGCGGCGCGTTCGTGCTCGCCGTGCCATCACTCGGCGCGCAGGGCATCCCGTCACCCCAGCAGGCGCAGCAGATGATGCAGTCCAATCCCGAACTGCTGAACCAGATGCGCGAGCGGATCATGCAGAGCGGCATGACACCGGAGCAGATCCGGACGCGCCTGCGCGCGGCGGGGTACTCGGAGAGCATGCTCGATGAGTTCCTCGGGCAGTCTTCGGGGCGCGGCGGCAGCGTGCCGAGCTCGCAGGCGCTGCAGGCGATGCGCGACTTGGGGCTCACCGACGAGGCGGACATGCGCGAGCTACAGCGACTCGCGGGCCTCGACGGGGGGACTGACCGTCGACGGTCGAGGCAGGTGGACACGCTCTCGCTGCGTGATTCCACGATCTCCCCCGAGAGTGCCGAGCTGTTCGGCCTCTCGCTCTTCCGCGAGTCGACATCGCTCTTCATGCCGAACGTCGACGGTCCGGTCGACGCCGGGTATCGCCTCGGACCCGGCGACCGGCTGTCGCTGATCCTCACCGGCGAGGTGCAGGAAGAGCATACCCTGGACATCTCGCGCCAGGGCTCCGTCGTGATCCCGAACGTCGGTCGCCTGAACGTGGCCAACCTGACGCTCGGCGAACTCGAGGACCTGCTCTACGTGCGCCTCGGCCGCGTGCACAGTGGCGTCCGGCGCGGCGCGAATGCGACGACCTTCTTCTCGGTGAACGTGACCGAACTCCGGTCCAACCAGGTGTTCGTGACCGGCGACGTGATGCGGCCCGGCTCCTACCGCGTGACGAGCGCCGGCACGGCGCTCACGGCGTTGTATGCGGCCGGCGGCCCGACCGATCGCGGTTCGCTGCGTCGCGTGGAGGTGCGCCGCGGT
>DATLLD010000149.1:0-8704 GCA_035538035.1 Gemmatimonadaceae bacterium
CTGCTCGTTCGGTGGGAACTCCGATGATCATGGCACCTGGCATGTCGTGGGTTTGTTTGCGCGCGGTGAGCTCCGGATGCGACAGTCGCGGTGAACGTACCGCCATTCCTTTGGGTACGGAAGCCGACCTTTCCCTATAGATGTGGCCGCTTTCCCTGACAGGTGTCTATCTGGTTGCCGCGATGTTGCCACGATGTTGGCGAGGCGCGAGGATGCCGCCGCGTTTCGCCGCATGTCGCGTAAAGCGCCAGTGAACAGGAACAGTACGGCAGGTGTGCTTTAGGCTTCATGATGCCTTTCCATGCACACTGTGATAGCAACTGAGGGTTGCTGTGCGATGGCGCCACTCGTTACTAGCGTTGGCTAAGTGCTTTATGTCATAGCACTTGACCATCAATGACGGGGTCAGTCGCGCAGTCGGCTCTAGCTCCTGCTGTGTAAAAAGTGTGAAGAATGGCATCGCTGTTGCCAATGAGACGGGCAGGAAGTCGACGGCGTCCAATACGTGACGGTTCGACCCCCTCCTGAGTCTGTCCCCTGCAGCGCTACTCCGATGCTCCTTCCTTCACTCGTCATGAGGTCGATCTCCATGTTCCGCCGTCTCGCAGTCGTCGCCGTTGGTGCAGCGCTTCTCTCCGCTCCTTCTGTCGTCTCCGCGCAGCTCACCTGCGTCGGCGTCGCCACCTGCTCGCTCACGCCGACTGCCTCGCTGACCATCCCGAAGGTCGTCCGCCTCGCGGTCTCCACCACGTCGATCGCGCTCAACACGGTCGACTTCGCAACGGATTCACTCGACGGCCAGGATGAGGTCACGACCTTCGGCGGCATCTCGGTGCGCGCAAACCACCCCTGGACGATCAACCTGAGCTCCGCCGCCGCAGCCTGGACCTACACGCCGGCCGCCGGCGCGTCGGGCGGTGCCCGCGTTCGCGAAGACCTCCTGTTCCAGGCCAACTGCGCCGGTGCATGGATCCCGCTCTCGGCCACGGCCGCCGCAGTCGCGTCGGGCGCACTGACGAACGGCGCAACCGCCGACGTCTGCCTGAGCACTAACTTCCCGAACGACTACACCAACGTGAAGAACCGTCCGGGCACGTACTCGCTCGCGATGACGCTCACCCTGGCAGCCAACTAAGGCTGCCGCCAGGAAAGGACCGAGGACATACCGTGAAGCGACCGATCGGGACATCCTCTGCAGGGAAGTTCTTGGGGCAGGCGCGGTCTCGCACCGTCGCGCTCGCCCTTACCCTCGCCGCCGCCGCACTCATGCCGGCGGCGGCGAGTGGTCAGGTCTCCGTGGATGAACTCGAGGTGCACATGCGCCTCGGCGCCAAGCGCGAGGCCATCACCGACGTGATCCCCGTGCGCAACGACGAGACGAAGGCGCAGCAGGTGCGCATCGTGCTCGGCGACTGGGTCCGGGACTCGCTCGGCAACAATGTCTTCCTCGATGCGTCGACCGTGCCCGGTTCATGCGGCAGTCGCATCAAGGCATTCCCCGCCACTTTCCAGGTGGCACCCGGCGCCACGGAACTCGTGCGCGTCTCCTACGATCCCGCCCCCGCGGACACCGGCTGCTGGTCGATCGTCTTCGTCGAGACCGTGACGCCGCCTCCGCCGCGCGAGCAGGCGCAGGGCTCGTTCCTCACCATCGAAGTGCGCACCGGCGTGAAGATCTACGTCCATCGTCACGATGCGGTCGCGCTCGGCGAGGTGCAGGACGCCGGCGTCGACATGGCCTGGCGGCTCAAGGCACCGGGCACCGCCCTGCGCGACACCGCCCTCGTGCGCGAAGCGACCGTGCGCTTCGCCAACACGGGAACCGCGCACTTCCGCGTGAAGGCCTCGCTCGAGATCCGCACCGCGGCGGGCGAGATCCTGCGTACGATCGAGGGTCCCGAGGCGCCGATGACACCCGGCGCCGTCCGGATCATCAACATCGCGATGCCGGCTCTGCCGAGCGGCGACTACATCGCGATCATGCTCCTCGACTACGGCGGCGACGAGATCAGCGCCGCGCAAGCGGACTTCCGCGTTCCGTGACGCGTGTCGCTCGCCATCGGCCGGAGAGTCGCGCCGGTGCCTGCGTTCGCATGCTGCTGGCCGCGCTGCTCGTCGTTCCCGCGGTCGCCGGCGCCCAGGGCGGTCGGCGCACGTCGCTCACCATGACCGGCTGGCCACTGACCCTGGCCAGCACCAGCGGCAACGACTTCGAGGCCGGCTTCGTGATGCTCGGCTCGACGACGTTCACGGTCGACGCCACTTCCAACAGCGGCAGCCAGTTTCCCAACCGCTCCACCACGGTGGAGGTGCAGTGCGCCGGCGGCTGCCCGGAGAGCGGCTCGCTCAGCGTCGGGGACGTGCAGTGGCGTCGGGCCGACCAAGTCGCCTGGACGTCCCTCACCACCAACTTCGTCGCGATCGAACAGCGCGACCTCGTCTTCGGCGGTGTCAACGACCCGTGGGGACAGTCCATGCAGTGGCGATACCTGCTGAGCTGGACGGGCAGTCCGCCGACCGCGGCGTCGCAGTTCCGCGTGAGATTTCGCCTGCTCGTGACGGCGCCATGAGGCACCGCCTCGGGGACGTCGCGCGAACAGCCGTGCGGATGCTCCAAATGGTCTTCCTGCCTGTCAGCCTGCTCGTGGCAACGACCCTCGCCGCCGCACCGGCCCATCGCGACGTCCCGACGCGCCTTCCCGAGCTCATCACGGAAGGCACGCCCCGCGGCCTCGTCACGGTCGTCGTCCCGGTGCCGGAAGAGCTGCGCGATGCGGACGACGTCTCGTTCGAGGTGCGCGTGTCCGGCGGCATGGAAGTGTTGGGCCGTCTCTCCGGCCTTGCGACCGTGCGCGGTGCGCCGGCACGGCCGCTCGTGCTCACGCTGCGGATCCCCGCCGGCGCCGATGCCGGCTCGGTCGGTGCGGCCGACGTCCACTTCCGCGCCGCGTCCGGACGCGAAGTGATCGTGCCCGTCGTCGTGCGCGTGACGCTCGTGCGCAACGTCGCCATCCTCGGCCCGCGGGAGATGCGCGGTCTCCGGTTGGGGGATCGCCTCGAGCTCGTCTACCGCGTGGTCAACGCCGGCAACGCGACGGATACCCTGATGATCGACGCACGGGGACCCCTCGGGTGGATGGTGCGACTCGGCCGTCCGGCGCGTGTCGTCGTCCCGCCGCGCGGTCAGGTCGAGGTCCCGGTGCACGCGAGCATCCCCAGCACGGCCAACATCGGAGACCACACCCTCAGCGTGTCGCTCCGCACGGTCAACTCGATCAACGTGCTGGGCGCCGTTCACACCACGTTGGGCATCATCGGGCGCGCCGGCGACGTCGCCGGCGTGGTCCTCACGCCCGTGATGGCCGTCGCGACGAGCAACGTCGGCAGCGCGTTCTTCACCGGCGCCACGCTCGAGGGCACGGTCGCGGCGAACACTTACCTGCGCGCCCAGTTCTCGCCCGCCGCCGCGCAGGGGGGCATCGTCTCCCAGGGACTGAGCTCGGTGGGCGCGTTCTCCGCGCCGTTCAACGCGACGCTGGGCGGTGGGAATTGGGACATCGCCGCCGGCAACGTCGGGCTGCAACTCACCGATCTCACCGGCGTAAACGTCATGGGGCAGGGAGTCAGCGCGCGCGCCGAGAGGGATCGCTATCAGGCGCGCGGCATCGTCGCCCGTCCCGGTTCGACGCGCGGCGCCAAGGGGTCGCTGGTCGGCGCGGGGCTCTGGCGCACCACGGCGTTCGGTCGCGTGGGCGGCTCGGTGTCGCACTTCGCGGAACAGAATGGCTTCGGCAGCGACCGCGAGCTCATGGCGCTTGGCGCGGACTTCACGACGAATCCCATCGGCACCGTCACCATCGAGAGCGCGCTGGCGCATCGTTCGGCGCCCACGGCATCCGGACTCGGCTACGGCGTCGCCGTCTCGCACGAGCGCAGCGGCGAGCGCGTGAGGCTCCGCGTCTCTCACGCGCCCGGAGGCACGGCGGCATTCGCCCGTGCGACCGACGAGCTGCAGTTCGAGTTCAACCGCACCTTCAGCGAGCGCTGGTCGGGCGACGTGTCGGCGCTTCGCTCGGACGACGCAGGCCCCGTGTTCAGCGAGATGCTCGTCTCCTCGTTCTCGGTGGGCAGCCGCTACCTGCTCAACCCGAAGGTCCAACTCTCGCTGCGCGGCAATGCCTCGAGCTTCGACGCGCGCAGCGCCACGGGCAGCATCGGAGATTTCGGCGCTGACGACCAGTCATTCACGGCGGGCGGGGAGTGGCGTCACGAGGCCCTCTCCATCACCGCCGAGGGCTCGTACGGCCAGGTCGCCCGGCGCACCGCGCTGTTCGACGGCAGCGACTTCACGGCGGTCGCCGCCCAGCGCGGCCTCCGCGTCGGCGTCTCGCGCGCGTTCGACCGCTGGGGTGCGGTCGACGGCAACGCCGGAATCGAGATGACCGATGCCGGCGTCGGCATCCCGGGGCAGATGCTCAACGCGTCCGTTCGCTGGAGCAACATCCCGATCGTCGTGCTGGACCGGCAGATCCGCCTCAATACCGAGGCCGCGTACCAGCGCTTCGGCGGGCTGCGGGGATCGCTCGTGACGCGATCGAGCGTGGCGCTGGCGCTCCCCTTCGGGCTCGATCTCGCCATGTCGGCCGAGCGCAATCCATTCTTCCGCGATGTCCGTGGCCGTGCGGGATGGATCGCGGCCATGCGCGTCTCGGCGTCGGCCCGCGTCTTCTCGGCGCAGCCGCTCGGTCCGGCCGGCAGCGTGTTCGAGGACCGTAACCTGAACGGCGTGCGCGACGACGGCGAGCCAGGCGTCGCCGGCGTCGTGGTGCGCCGCGGCGAAGCCAGTGCGCGCACCGATCGCCAGGGCAGCTATCGCCTCGCCGTGAACGCGCGCGGTGCGACCCGTATCCAGCAGGCTTCACTGCCGCTCGGGCTCGTCTCCCACCCGCTGCTCGCCACGGACTCCGTGGAGCGGCACGACCTGCCCGTGCTCCCCACCGGTACGGTGCTGGTGGATCTCGAACTCGTCGCGGACGAGGGCGGGCGAGTGCCGCAGGTCGATCTCGAGCCGGCCGTCGTGATCCTGCGCGACGCGACCGGATTCGAGTGGGTCGGCCACCGCACGAGTCCCACGCGCGCGTCGTTCGAGGGAATCCCCGTTGGGGCCTATACGGTGATCTTCAACGGTGCCAGGCTGCGCGAGCAGTTGCGCGCCGAGGAACAGTCGCTGGTGCTCCGTCCTCGGGAGACGCAGTCGGTGACGACGCAGCTTCGCAGTCGCGCCGTGCGGATCTTCGTCCCGCAGAACCGGTCGCGGTCGCAGGCGCAGCCGCAGACGCGATCGCGATGATGATCCGTCGTCCCTTCCTGCTTCTCGCGGCGCTCGCACTCGGCGCGTGTGCAATGCCGACCGATTCGAGTGGAGACGTCGCTGACGTGCGCGGTGCGTGGGCGTTCACCGGCCAGCAGGTCACCCCCTCGGTGCAACTGACCGGCACGCTTACCATTACGGGGCAGGACGGCGACCTCGTGACGGGCACGCTCACCTGGGAGGAGCGCGATGCGCTGGGAGTGAGCCGGCTCGATGGGGGGCCGATCAGCGGTCGCGTGATCGAACGGGGCGACGTGGACTTCGACCTGATCCGCACCACCGGAACGCGACGGCACGTGGCGCGCCTGAGCGCGGACACCATGGAAGGCTCCTGGGTGCAAATCCAGGGTGGCTTGAGCGGCAGCTTCCGCGCCGTACGGGGGACCCGGTGAGGGCGCGGGTCCTCGCGGTTTCGGGGGTGCTCATGGTAGTCGTGAGCGCGGCATTCCCGCTCGCGCTGCGAGCGCAGGGCAGCTGCGACTACAACGGGACCGGCGGCAGCTGCACGCTCGGCGGCACCGACGCCATCTATGCGATCAACCTGACGATCTCTCGCGCCGTGCGCGTGGCGCTGAGTAGCTCGAGTATCGCCCTCGACGCGCCTGTCTCCGGCGATTTCGATGCCGGCTTCGGGCAGACCGTTGGCCCGACGCTGACCGTCAGGTCGAACTCGGCATGGTCGGTCTCGGCTCGGGTCACCCAGGTGCAGTGGACCGCCTCACCCGCGCCGGCCAGGGCCGACAAGCCAGCGGCGGACCTGCAGTGGTCGCGGTTCGCCGGCGGTCCGTTCACCGACTTCACAACCTCGAACGTGACGGTGGAGAACGGAGCGCTCGCGACAGCCGGCACCGTGGTCCCGCTGTACTTCCGCGTACGCTACGATTGGCTGCTGGACACCCCGGGTGACTACTCCATCCCGGTCCAGTTCACGATCACGGCGCCTTAGCGACCGCGACGCATGGTGCTAGCGAGCGCCGTCGGCGGGCGTCATCAGCAACCGGACATCCACGAGCTCGGTGAGGTCTGACCCGGGAGGGAGCCGAAGCTGGATGGTGACGGGCTGCCCGTTCGTGGGCTGACCGTTCGTGAGCACCGCGACGGATTCGCCGCTGCCGAGTATGCGCCACTGGCCCGTCCCGTCCAGTACCTCGATCGCCGACTGCTCTGCCGCGACCGGAAGCGCGACCGAAAGGGCCCAGTCCCCGTTCGATGCAGCCGTCACCGGCAACTCGGCTTCGACCCTGGTCGATGTCCGGGCGAGAACACGTGCCGGACCGTCCTGCCGAACCTTAAGATGGTAGCCGACCCGGAGCTTGGTCTGGAGCGAGAGTCGAGCGTTTCCTGTTCCGGCTACGGCCGTCTGGGCGCCGAGGCCGGCGGCCGAGAGCATGATGAGGGCAGCGAGCGCGAGCACGGAGACGGACCGAGTGGGGTTCGGCTGGTGCCTTTGGCCGTCGTCTGAGGTCTGCATCATCATGGCGCTCTCGGATAAGTGGTTTCCGAGAGGCTTTATATCACATTCCGTGCCATGCGTCGCGATGTGCCGTAACTCGTTGCCAAAACGCGAGTTAGGTCGGACCGAATAGATCCACGCGAGCTAGGAAGAACAGTCCGGGTGGATGGAGCTGCCGGAAGTTTCTTCCTAGCTACCGCCGGTTCAGCGCTTCGACAAGCGCCTCGCCGAAGGCGGGCAAGTCCTTTGGGACTCGGCTCGAGATGAGGTTTCCATCGATGACGACGGGCTCGTCGACCCAGACTGCGCCGGCGTTGACCACGTCGTCCCTGATGCCGACAGTCGAGGTCATGCGGCGCCCGCGGACTATGCCGGCGCTGATCAGTATCCACGGACCGTGACAGATGGTGGCCACGATTCCACCGGCCGAGTTGACGCTGCGCACGAGTTCGAGCGCAGCGGGGTCGCGGCGAATCTTGTCCGGCGCCCACCCGCCTGGGGCGAGGATGCCAGCCAATTTGGCTCTATCGACATCCCCTATCGCGAGCTCCGTCGGGGCAGGGTACCCGTGCTTTCCCTTGAAGGTCGCACCGGCGGTCCCGACCAAGGGAGCGTCGTAACCGGCGGCCTCCAGTCGCAACTTGGGATACCAGACTTCAAGGTCTTCGTAGTCCGGACCCACCAGGATCGCGACCGTATTCGACTTCATTGGCACCCCTTGTGGGAAAAGGCGAGTCTCTGGGCGAACATCTCAGGTGACATGGCAATGCACAAGCGCAAAGTTAGTTGCGATGCGGGGATAGGCGTATGCATTCACCTGAAGTCTATATGCAATCCAGTGCAATTGCATGCATTTACATATGCATACGGCGTACTCGAGGTTGCCTGTCGCGCATCATATCACAAAACACTCAATTCACAAATCGCGATGGCGGCGATGAGCTCGCCGGGGCCGTAGCACGGTCAAGCTGAAGACAACCTCAATTCTTGGCGCTCCCCACCTGAGCTCCATGCGTCGAGCCGTGCAGCGGTCCGACGCGTCCCTCACGTAGAACTCTGACCTCGTTCATCTGCATGACTGTCAAACAGGCCGAACGTTTCTTGCAGCCATCAATGCCGACAAGCGTCCGTTCAGACACAAGAAAAAGGAGGGAGCGACCGATGGTCGCCCCCTCCCCAAGACTGCTGAATCGCGATCTACTCCCGTGCTACCGCTTCGTCGCCTTCGCTTCCTGCTTCCGCTTCATCGCGTCCTGGAGCCACGTCAGCGGGATGATGAAGAACGGGGTCAGGACCAGTCCGAGAAGCATGTTGATCCAGACGAGTCCGATGTAGTAGCCGCCCATGCCGAGTCCGGCGAGCAGCGTACCAAGGGGGCCTCCGAAGGACTGTTCCAATTGTCGCGGCTCCGGTCCGGGTGCAGTAGGTGTCTCATGGCAGGAGGGCATCGACCGATCTCGGTACGGATGCCATACGCCCGGTATCTTATCAACGTGATCGCCCAAAGTGAAGCGGCCCCGATGGTGGCCGTCGACGCCGCGCTCCGAGCGCTGGTTCCCGGCCGGTGGCTCCTTGCGGTCTCGGGTGGCCGGGATTCGATGGTGATGCTCGACGCCTTCGCCCGAGCTCGCTGGAGTGAGGTCATCGCCGTCGCGACGTTCGATCACGGGACCGGTGCCACGGCGCGGCTCGCGTCGCAGTTGGTGGTCGGGGAAGCGGCCGTTCGCCTGCTCCCGGTCGTCACCGGCGTCCGGTCGTCAGAAGAAGAGGAGTCCGGGAGCGAGGCGGCATGGCGCGCCGCGCGTTGGCAGTTCCTCGCTCGATGGGCGACGGAACTGGGCGCGGTCGTCGTCACGGCGCACACGCTGGACGATCAAGTC
>DATLLD010000150.1:0-3977 GCA_035538035.1 Gemmatimonadaceae bacterium
GCGCCGTCGGCGCGAGCTCCACGATGCGCCCGAGGTACATCACCGCCACGCGCGACGTGATGCGACTCACCGCCCCGAGGTCGTGCGAGATGAACAGCAGCGAGAGGCCGCGCTCGATCCGCAGCCGGTCGAGCATGTCGAGCAGCAGCATGCGCGTCGGTGCGTCGACGGACGCGACCGGCTCGTCGCACACCAGCAACTCCGGCCCGGTGGACAGCGCGCGCGCGATCGCCGCGCGCTGGCGTTCGCCCGCCGAGAGCTCGCGCGGCCGCACGCTCGCGACGCGCGCGGGGAGCCCCATCTCCTCGAGCAGCGCGGCGGCGCGCCCCCGCGCGTCCTTTCCGGTGGCGATGCCGTGCACCTCGAGGCCCTCGGCCACCAGTGCGCCGATGGTCATCTGCGGCGTCAGTGACGCGCCGGCGTCCTGCGGCACGAGTTGCACGCGCCGGCGCAACCGGCGGAGCGCCTCGCCACGCGAGGCCAGGAGGTCCACCCCGTCAAAGTGAATGCCCCCATCGCTCGCGGGCACGAGGCGGAGGACTGCGTGCGCGAGCGACGTCTTGCCACACCCCGACTCTCCTACGAGCCCGAGCGACTCCCCGCGCGCGATGCTGAACGACACCGAGTCGACCGCGTGCACGACGGCGCGCTCCGGCGCCCGCATGCCAGCCCCCGGCAGCTGGAAGTCTCCTCGTCGCCGGTCGAGGGCGTAGCGCACGGAGAGCTCGCGCACCGTGAGCAATGGAGTCCCATCGTCGCCCGCCGGCGCCACTGCTGGCACGGCGGTGGCCAGCTTCGCCCGGGCCGCCGACAGGGTGCGCGTCGCCGGCGCGCGCGGGGAGGCGAGCACCTCGCACGCCGGCCCGTCCTCGACGACGCGCCCGCCGTCGAGCACGAGCAGGCGCTCGCACCGCTCACCCACGATGTCGAGGTCGTGCGAGATCAGCAGCAGCGCCGTGCCCGTCTCGGCGCGCAGCGCGTCGATGAGGTCGAGCACCTGCGCCTGAACGGTGGGATCGAGCGCCGTCGTCGGTTCGTCGGCGACGAGGACGTCGGGGCCGAGCAGGAGGGCCGATGCGATCAGCAACCGCTGGCGCATGCCGCCCGAGAACTCGTGCGGATAGCGCCGCGCGGCAGCGCGCGCGCCGGCGATGCCGACCTTGCCGAGCATCTCCACGGCGCGCTCCTCCGCCTCGCGCCCGAGCGAGATGCCATGTACGATCAACGACTCCGCGAGCTGGTCGCCCACCGCCATCGACGGGTTGAGCGCCTGCAGCGGCTCCTGGAAGACCATCGCGATGCGGCGACCGCGCCGTTCGCGCATCTCGCCGTCGCGCAGCGCCAGCAGGTCGACGCCGTCGAGTTCGACCTGGCTCCGCGGGTCGAGCGCGAGGCCCTCAGGCAGCAAGCGCATGAGCGCGAGGCCGAGCGTGCTCTTGCCGGCGCCCGAACTCCCGACGAGGCCGGCGCTGCTGCCGCGCTCGAGCGAGAGATTGAGTCCCTCGAGCAGCACACGGCGGTCGGCGCCGGTGCCGGCGGTCACGCCCAGGTCGCGTACGCGAAGCGCGGGCTTGTTCAAACGTTCACTGGCGAGCGCGCCGATCGGTGGAGATGCGCTCGGCGATCACGTTGGCGGCGAAGACCGTCACCACGATGCAGAGCGTGGGGAAGAGGACCATCCACCAATGCCGCACCACCTGGCTCTCGGCGCCGGTGATGATGTTGCCCCAGCTCGCCTGCGGCGGCCGCACGCCGAGGCCGAGGAACGAGAGGCCTGCCTCGAGCGGCACGGCGGCGGCGAAGGCGATGGTGCCGGCGGCGGCGAGCGTCGGCAGGAGGCCCGGCAGCAGGTGGCGCCGCAGGAGCGACGGCCATGGCACGCCGAGCACCCGGGCGCCGCGGAGGTGCTCGGTGGCGAGCAGGCGCTGCGTCTCCTGGCGCACGAGCCGCGCGGTGGTCATCCACCCGGTGGCCCCGATCAGGAGCGCGAAGGTCAACGCATCGAGTGGCCCGCTGGCGGCGACGAGCAGCAGCAGCACGAGGATGCGCGGGAACGCAAGCGCCGCATCGGTGAGCCGCATCAGCAGCGTGTCCGCGATGCCGCCAAGGCGCGCCGCGACGGACCCGACGAGCGTGCCGAGCGAGAGTGCCACGGTGACGGCGAGCGCCGCGATGCCGAGGGAGAGCCGGCCGCCGTGCAGCACCCGGCTCAGCACGTCGCGCGAGAAGGTGTCGGTGCCGAACGGATGCGCGAGGCTCGGCGGCAGCGACGCCATCGCGATGGGGTCGAGTTGCGTGTTGGGTCCGTGCGGCGCGAGCCACGGGCCGGCGACGGCGACGGCAGTGACGGCGGCGAAGAGAATCACGGCGGATGTCGTGCCGCGCACGGGATGACGCATCACCTCGGCCGCCGCACGCGGGGGTCAGCCCAGAGCAGCGCGAGGTCGGCGAGCAGCGTGCCGGCGACGACGCAGGCGCTCGTCACCATCACGCAACCGACGACGAGGTGATAGTCGCGCGCGAGCACGGCATCGACGACCGTGAGTCCCATGCCGGGCCATGCGAAGATCTTCTCGACCAACACCGCACCGCCCACGACGGCGGGCAGCAGCAGCCCGCCGAGGGTCAGCACGGGCACCAGCGAGTTGCGCAGCGCGTGCCGCAGGAACACGCGACCCTCCGGCACTCCCTTGGCGCGTGCCGCCCGCACGAACTCGGCGTCGCGCACCGTGAGCATCGCGGCGCGCTGGTGACGCGCGACGATGGCGCCGATGATCACCGCCAGCGTGAAGGCGGGGAGCGCGAGGTGATGCAGGACGTCGACGAGTCCGGCCAACCCCGTGGGCCCGAACTCGTCCCGCATGCCGCCCAACGGGAAGAGGCCGAGCGCGAGTGCGGGGCCGAGCATGAGGAGCAGCGCGAGCACGAACTCGGGCACGGAGAGCACGATGAGGCCCAACCGATCCGTGAAACGCGCGAGGAAGGAACCGGGCCGCCATCCCTGCCAAGCGCCCGCCGCGACGCCGCCCAAGAGCCCGGCCAGCAGTGCGGTCCCCATCAGCAACAGCGTGTTGGGGAGCACGCGGGCCAGCACGCGCCGCACGGGTGCGGCGCGCGAGACCGACCAGCCGAGCTCACCGCGCGCCGCGTTCCACATGAAGCGCCCGTACTGCGTGGCGATCGACGCCTCGAACCCGAAGCTGGCCGAGACGCGCTGGCGGACATCAGCCGGCACCGAGTCGTCGGCGAACACCTCGGCGAACGGGTCGCCGGGCGCCAGCCGGATGAGTACGAACGAGGCCGTGACGACGAGCGCCACCACCAGGGCGGCGTGGCCGAGCCGCCCGAGGATGACGCGGATCATGCGCCGCGCGGAGTCAGGGCGCGGCCGGCCGCGCGTCGCGCTGGAGTCGCTGCGCGGGGTCGACCGTCCAGTCCGGGAGCGTCATCCACCACGCTTCCGATCGCCAGCGCGGCACGTTGAGGCGACGGTGCACGGCGGCCGCGTTGCGCACCTCATAGAGCCAGATGGCGGCGGCGTCGTCGACGATGGTCTGGTAGGCGACGCGCATGTGGGCGCGACGCTCTGCGGGATCCACGGCGCCGAGTCCGGCCTCGACCGCCTTGTCGAACACCGGGTTGAGGTACGAACCGACGTTCTGGCGCGCACCACGGGAGATGGCGGGGCTGCCCCAAGCGCCGCGAATGCCGCTCGGGCTTGGCGTGGTGCGCCATCCGCCGATCGTCGCGTCGAATCGACCGGCAAACCATTGGTCACGCATCTTCGCGAACTCCACGGACTCGATGCGGATCTCGGCACCGACCTGGCGGAGCTGCTCCTGCAGGAGGACGGCCACGCGGTTGCGCACTGCGCTCGATGAAGGCACGAGGACGCCAAAGCTCAACCGCTGGTTGCCGCGGCGCCGCACGCTGTCCGGCCCGACGCGCCAGCCGAGCGTCTCGAGCTTGGCGATGGC
>DATLLD010000151.1:0-9535 GCA_035538035.1 Gemmatimonadaceae bacterium
CCGTGTGGTGCGTTGGTTTCTCTCTCCCATTGTGGTGACCCTCCCCGAACGTGGATCGTTGATGACGCCCTTGGTCAACGGCGGGAGCCGTGAACCGGTTCGTCGATTACGGGCACGCAGGGAGCGCTGGTTTCCGGGAAAACGAGAGCGGGACGGCCAAGTCTTGTTTGGCCGCCCCGCTCTCGTCTCGCCGGTTCGGTGCCTCAGAACCTGATGGTGGCGCCCACGTTGCTGATGAGTCGCCAGTTCCGGCTTATGGTGAGCATCTCGCCGACGATGGGCACATCGATACGGGTCTCCGAGTATCCGAACCGCACGCCAGTCTCCGCGAAGAGGCCCAGCCGACGCACGACGTCAGCGTGGCCACCGAATGACGCGGACAAGTCGTAGGCGCGCATGTTGCTCGCGCTCCCCCAGGAATGCCCGACCCGCGGGACGACGTAAGTGCGCAGGCGTTCCTCGGAGGACAGGTAGCGCAGCACGCTCAGGCCGACCATGGCGCTGTAGGAGTCTCCCGACAGCCCACGTCCGGAAGAGATACTCGAGCGACCGTAGGTGAAGTCAGGGCGCAGCGCGATGCCATCCGTGATGGGGAAAAGGAGGCCCGCCGTGCCGTTTCCATCAACGACCAGCGAGACGCGACGTTCGTCCTGCGCCTGCAGCGCGCCGGCGGCAGAGAGCATAGTGAGCAGCAGCGTGGCGATGCGACAGCGAACGGTCATGACGAATGGACTCCGGGTTGGGGATGTCGGTCAGCGCAGCGGTGGACAACATCGCCCTCGACGAGGTCGCCCGCTACCACGATGACCGGGCCGTGACAATCGCGCCCTAGCCACTCGTGTCGTTGCCGTTCCCGGACTCGATTCGTCCCGCGAATGAATCGACTCCAGCCACCCCAGCCCGCAGACCCATGGACGCAGCCCGATTCAGCGCGCTCGTCACCTCCCTCGAGCGGTTGGGTCGCGAAGACCCGGAGGCTTTGCGGCGACGGGTCAGATGGTTGGTCGCGCTCGGCTACGGGTACGTGTTCGGCTGCCTGTTGCTCGTCGTCGGCACGCTCGTGGCGTTGCTGGTCATGGTCGTCACGACGCGGGCGACCCTGTGGGCGTGGAAGATCATCATCGCCCTCGCCGCGCTCGTGTATGTGATGCTCAAGGCGCTCTGGATACACGTCCCGGCGCCGGAGGGAGAGGTGCTCCGCAAGGAGGACGCCCCCAGGTTCTGGCGACGCGTCGAGGAGATCCGGCGCGCGCTCAAGGCGCCGCGCGCCGATGTCGTGTTGCTGACCCGGGATTACAACGCCGCGGTCACGCAGGTGCCCCGTTTTGGGATCTTCGGCGCGGAGACCACCTACCTGATCGTCGGCCTGCCGCTGATGTATGCGCTCGAGCCGCGCCACCTCGATGCGGTCCTGGCGCACGAGTTCGGCCATCTCTCCGGCTCGCATCCCAAGGTCGGGCTCCGGGTCTTCCATGTGGGTAGCACGTGGGGCAAGCTCCAGGCGCATCTGGGGGAGAATGGGAACTGGGGCAGGTTCATGTTCAATCGGTTCTTCCGCTGGTACGTGCCGCGCCTGAACGCCCATGCGTTCGCACTCTGTCGCGACGACGAGTTCGCGGCGGACGCCGACGCGGCGCGGGTGACCAGCCCCCGCAGCGCCGGACAGGCCCTTGCCGCCCTGCGGGTGCGTGGCGTGCGCTACGATCGATTCTGGAGCGCCATCCGCTCGCGCCTGGAGCACGAGTCCATGCCACCGGCGCAGTCCTGGTCGGCGATCCCGCAGTGGATAGCCGATGGGGAGTCGCTGCCGGAGCGCGCGACATGGCTCGCGGAGGAACTCCGGCGCGAGAGCCTCGTCGAAGACACGCATCCCTCGCTTCGCGCGCGCCTTTCGGCCCTCAAGGTGTTGGAGGCCGGCCGCGCGCCTGACGCCGCGTTGCTCGCCGAACTCGTACTGCCGTTGCGGACGACCTCGGCCGATCACTACCTCGGTTCCCTCGCCGCCAAACGACTCGAGGCGTGGGAGAAGGCGTGGGTGGGGGACGTCACGACCCCGTGGGCGGCGCAGCACGAAGCCATGCGCGCCGAACGGGCGCGCGCGGAGGAGCTGAGCGCCCGGGAATCGGCGGGTCCGCCGCTCACCGCGGACGAGACTTGGGAGCTGGCGAACGCGTTGTTGCGACTGGATGGCGCCGACGCGGCCATGGCCTGGCTCGAGCGCGCCGTCGCGGCCAACTCCGCGTCTGCCGAAGCCCACTTCGTGCTGGCGCGCGAACTGCTCGCGCGCCTGGACCCGGCGGGCGTACCGTTGATGCACCGAGCCATGGACCTCGATCTCGAAGCGGTGCCGGCGGGCACCGAGTTGCTGCGGAGCTATCACGCGGCAATTGGCGATCGAGACGCGCTGGCCGCCACCGAGATCGAGTCCGAGTCACGGTATGAGCACCTGCACGAGGCCGCGACCGAGCGGAGCACCGTCAGCAAGAGGGATGCGCTCACCCGCCCGGATCTGTCTGCCGCAGACCGCCAGCAACTGGTGAAGGCCGCCAGCGTACGTGGCGTGAAGGCGTTGTGGATCGCGCGGAAACAGACCAAGCGCGTGACCGGCAAGCAGGTGCTCGTGATCCTGATCGAACCCAGCAGCAAGTTCTGGGGCCGGTTCGGGAAGCGACGCGCCGCGATGACGCAAGCCGTCTACGAGACGCTCGTCCGCGCCGCCGCGCCCGAACTGGTGGTGATCGAGTGGGTGGATGAGATCGAATGGCTCGTCAAGAAGGTGAAGGAGGCGGGCGGCGTGTGCGTGACCGAGCGGACGGGCGTGCGATCGCTGCGAGCCGATCCCTGGCACAAGGTTCATCGTCGGGCGATCGTGTTCGCCGGCATCGGCGCGATCATGATCGGCGGTCTGCTCTGGCTGTTCTGGGCTCCCACTCGCATGTACGACCCGCAGGGTCTCCTGACTTCCGAAGATCGCGAGCAATGGGACCAGCAGCTCGCTGCCGTGATGAGTGAGTCGGGCGTCGACATGCGCATCCTCGTCGACTCGCTTCCTGCCGGCACCGACCTTGCCGCGCTCGCGCTCAACGAGGCTCGACGACTCGGGGTAGGGCGGACCTCCGACCGCCGTGGGCTGTTCCTGCTGGTGGATGTCGCGAGCGGCGACCTCCGGCTGGAGGTCGGCCCGAAGCTCGAGGGAATCTTCCCAGATGGCTTCACCGGGAGGATCCTGCGCGCACATACCGGTGGCGTGCTGACCGAAGACACCATGAATCGATCGCTGACGAGCACGCTGATGCTGCTCGTGCACCGGCTTCGCGAATCGGCGCTGGCGATGGAGTACGACCCCGCGAGCGTCACGGACATCAAGGACTCGACGCGCCTCGCGGCCGGCGGCGGCGCGACGTTCACCATGGCTGCCGGTGGCCCGCTGCGCCTCGATCGGGCACCGGACCCTGTTCTCGACACGCTGCTGGGCCCCGGTGCTTCGGCGGCGGAGGCGCTCGAGCGCTATGGGCAGTGGCTGTCGCTGCCGGTCTACGTGCCGCGCGCCCAGTTCCTCACCGAGGCGTCACGGGGTTTCTACGAATACGAACTGAAGATCACGCCGGCATTCTGGGACTTCCTGCGCTACCTGTACGTCGGCACCGCGTTTCGCATCGAGGAGCGAGGTGACCTGGCCGTCGCATTCGCCACCGAGAATCCACTCATCTCGCCACTGTACTTCCGGCGGACCGCCGAAGGGTGGCAGATGGATGTCGTGGCAGAGTTGCGTGACACGCGCAACCTGATGGGCGGCGGGTACAGCTGGTCGCTGGTCCGCAACGGCAGCGACCACGACGTGGCGTTCGCCGACCTGATGATCGGCGCTGGAGGGATCTGGCGCTTCCGCGACGGCGCAAACCAGGAGATGCGGTGGCGCGGGACGGTGCAGTAACCTCACCGCACCACGTGAATGGCCTGCACCACATCGCCCTCGAGGATCGCGTCCGCCACTTCGATCCCGTCCACGATCTCCGCCCACACCGTGTAGTCGCGTCCGAGCCGCAGGTTGTCCCTGACGTTGATGAACCACTGCGCATCGCCAGTGTCGTGGCCGCGCGTGCTCATGCCGAGCGTGCCGCGCGCGTGCGGCACCGCGCCGAGCTCGTCGGCGAGGAAATGCGCATGCCCGGCGTACTCGTTGGCGCCGGGGCTCAGGCCCTGCACCACGAAGTCCGGCTCCACGCGGTGCCAGTCGAGCCCGTGGTAGTAGCCCTGCCGCACGAGTTCCAGGATGCGCGCCGCCATCATCGGCGCGACGTCGCCTCGCAGCCGGATGGTGAACTCGCCGCCGCCGTTGCGCGGCGACATGCTGACATGGAGGCGGATGTCGGTGCCGAGCGCCAGGGCCACGGCGTCGGCGGGGAGGGGGCGCGGCGCCCGCACTGTCGAATCGTCGGACGCGGCACGGCCTGCGGCCTCGAGCAGCGCCACGCGCGCGTCGCGCTCGGACGCATTGGCACGCGTGGTGAAACGAGCCAGCGTGGCGAGAGCCGCCGCGGGGACGTCCGCGCGCGGGGAGCCCTTGAGCGCGATGGCGGCTGCGCGCACGGCCTGGGCCCCGCGCGCGCCAAGGGCGGCGAGGTAGACGTCGTCCGCGGCGTGCCCGACGCGACGCGAGAGCTGCTCGATGGCCGTCTCCTTCACGTTGTCGTGCGCGTCGCGCGACATCTCACGCAGCAATGCAGAGTCCCCGAGCGCGCCTGCGGCGCGTGCGGCGTACTGTCGCACTTGCCACTGGGGGTGCGCGGCCAGGCGCGGCAGGCGTTCGCGAGCCTCGAGAGGGCGAATGCGCGAGAGCGCGACGATGGCGTGCGCGGCCGTGTGCCACGAGGGCGCCCCGGCAGCGTGTGTCGAGGCCTCGGCCGGCAGCGCATCGATGGCCGCGGCGAGCGCGGTGGCGATGGAGTCGTCGGCGGCACAGGGGAGCGGCGCGCCACCCGGAGGCGGAGCGCCGGCGAGGTCGATCGCGCGGAGCCGCACGTGCGCGACCTCGTCGCGGAGCGCGGCGCGGAGGACGGCGCAGTCGGCGCGAGCGGCGGTGAGCGCGCGCAGGCGCAGTCGCCACGCCGGCTCGGCCCACGACTTCGGCGCCGGGAGCGGAGGGAACGAGTCTCGCGTCGCGAACAGCGGGTCGGTGATGCGCGCGGCGGCGCGGCGCGCGAGCAGTCGCACTCGTTCGTCGGGATGTGCGGCAGCCTGTGCCAACGCCACGTCGGAGATGTCGCGACGCTCCTCGGCCAGCAATAGCCGGCCGACGAGGGCGGAGTCGGCGCCGGTGAGCGCAGGCTGCGCATTGCCGATCGCCGCCACCGCTGGAAGCAACGCCAACCCCATCGCCGCCACCGCCGCCCTCGCTCGCATCGCCGCTCTCGTCCGAATCACCCGCCTCATCGCGTCAGCCCGTAGATCACGTAGTTCGTCGCGAGCTTGTATGCGTCGTTCGTGAAGTTGATGGGATACCAGCCTTCGCCGGACCATTCCATGAAGTCGCCGATGTCGTTGTTGTAGTTGATGACCGCGAGCAATCTCCGCGCCGGGTCATTGTTCTCGAAGATGCCGAGGTACTCCGCCTTGTAGCGCGAGTCGGCCGGGTGCGAGAGCCCGTCGAGCGTGGCGATGGTGAAGAACGAGTCGAAGATCGGGTGCGACACGTCGAGCGGCACGATGCGCGCCTCGGGGAGCACCAGCTTCATCGATCGCTCGAAGTTCTCCCACTGGCGCCCATAGAAGTCGTCGACGATCAGGAAGCCCCCCTTCAGCAACCAGCTGCGCAGTCCCGCCGCCTCGGCCTCGGTCGGCAGCCAGTAGCCGGGCTCGGAGAGGTAGGCGACCGTGTAATGGAAGAGCGCGGTGTCATCCATCGTCAGCACGTTGCTGCCGCGCACGTGGGGCCCGACGGTCGTCAGGTCCTCTAGGATGGTCATGAAGTTGCGCTCCATCGCCGGGTAGTCGAACGCCCAGCCGCCGCGGCCGCCCAGGTTGGTGTATTGCAGCCGCACGAAGGTGAATCGCCCGTCGTAGGGCACGTTGGGCTCGACGAACACCCGGCCCCCGCGCTGGCCGCCTCCGCGCTGCGCGTGGCCCGGCGCGTGCGCCGAGAGCACGGCGCCCAACACCGCCAGGAGCACGAACGCGGCGCGTCGCATCACCGGTCTCGCATCATCGGGGGATCCGCATCTTGAGCACGGAGCGCGGCGCGCGCGGGTACCGCAGGTCGAGCGACTCGAGCGTGTCCACCACGGTCTCGGCGACGAGCCAGTTGCGGACGTCCTTGTCGTCCGCCGGCACCACATGCCACGGCGCGTGCGGCGTGCTCGTGCGCGTGAGCGCGAGCCGGTATGCGCGCGTGTAGTCGCCCCACCGTGCGCGGTCGTCGAGGTCGCCCGCATTGAACTTCCAGTTCTTGGTGGGGTCGGTCAGTCGCTCCTGCAACTGCTTGCGCTGCTCGTCGCGCGAGATGTGCAGCATGAACTTCAGGATCACGACGCCGTTGGCCGCCAGCATGCGCTCGAAGTCGTTGATCTGCCCGAGGCGCGCCAGCGTCTCCTTCGTCGTGAGCTCGCCATGCACGCGCGGCACGAGCACGTCCTCGTAGTGCGACCGGTTGAAGAGGCCGAACATGCCGCGCGCGGGCACGCGCGCATGCACGCGCCAGAGGAAGTCGTGCCGGCGCTCCAGCGGCGTCGGCACCTTGAAGCTCGTGACCTCGACACCTTGCGGGTCGGCCTCGGCGAAGACCTTCTTCATCGTGCCGTCCTTCCCCGACGCATCGCGGCCCTGGAGCACGACGAGCAGGGCGAAGCGGCCATCGGCGTAGAACTTCTCCTGCAGCTCGCCGATCCGGTCCACGAGCTGGCGCGTGGCCGGCTTGAGGATGGCGTCCGGCGGCGGTTCGACGGGAAGGCGCGCGTCGGCATCACCGAGGCGCGGCAGCGAGCGCGGTCCCACGCGACGGAGTCTCATCCCGCTAACGTAGCCTCGCCCCGCGATGGCGTACAAGGAGGCTGGGCAGAAGCCGACGCGACGAACTAGAATTGACCATGCTATTGCTCAAGTTCCTGCAGACGCTCATCAAGGCGCTCAACTCCGAGGGTCGTCCGGGACAGGTCGCCGCGGGCATCGCGCTCGGCATGGTCTTCGGACTCACGCCATTGATGAGCCTCCACAACCTCGTCTTCCTCGCCATCGCGATGCTCACCACCGTGTCGTTCCCCGGCGTGATGCTCGGCTGGGCGATCGCGATGCCCCTCGGGTTCATGCTCGACCCGCTCTTCGACAAGGTCGGCATGGCGCTCCTGATGAACGACGGCCTGGTGCCGTTCTTCACTTGGGTGGTGAACACGCCGATCGTCTCGCTGAGCCGGCTCAACAATTCGATCGTGCTCGGCAGCCTCGTCAGCTGGCTCGTGGCGCTGGTGCCGCTCTACTTCCTGTGCAAGTGGCTGGTGACGCGCTATCGCGCCGACGTATACTCGCGGCTCGCGCAGATGCGCGCGTTCCAGATGATCAAGGCCTCGAAGGTCTGGAACATCTACACCACCTTCCGCCCATGAGTTACGTGCGCTGGAAGGCCCTGCTGCCCCTCACGGTCGTGCTGGCGCTGATCGCGCTCGCAACCATGCTCTACGCCGAGCGCGGCCTGCGCCGCGGCATCGAGGCCACCGGCACGCACATCGCGGGCGCCAAGGTTGACCTCGCCGAGGCGGACATCTCGCCCGGGGACGGCAGCGTGGCGCTGCGCGGGCTCGCCGTGACGAATCCCGCCAAGCCGATGACGAACCTGTTCGAGGCGGCCGAGATCCAGGTCGACGTGCGGGTGCTGCCGCTGCTGGAGAAGAAGGTGCTGCTCGACACGGTCGCCGTGCGCGGCCTGCGGTTCGGCACGCCGCGCGCGACCTCCGGCGCCATCGACAAGCCGAGCGAGACGTCGAGCGCGGTGCGCGACGTCGTGACCGAGTGGAAGTCGCAGGTGAAGATGCCGGCGTTTTCGCTGGGTACGCTCACCCAGGTGGTGAACGTCGAGGCGATCTCGGCCGAGAGCCTGGCCACGCTGCGGGCGGCTCGCCACGCGCAAGCGTATGTGGACACGGCCCGCGCCAAGCTCGTCGCGGACCTGAACGCGCTCGACCCGC
The DNA here is from genome assembly GCA_035538035.1 of Gemmatimonadaceae bacterium. Classification (GTDB taxonomy): domain Bacteria; phylum Gemmatimonadota; class Gemmatimonadetes; order Gemmatimonadales; family Gemmatimonadaceae; genus Pseudogemmatithrix. The sequence continues at coordinate 8,175 of DATLLD010000151.1, forward strand.
GGCCGGCGATCGACTCCGCCGAGGCGCTCGTGACGAGGCTGCGCGGCGCGAGCCTGCGCACCTTGGGCATTGGCGGCGCGCGGCAGGCCGTGACCGACGTGCGGCGCACCATCAGCGATCTCGGCAAGCTCGACGATCGCCTCAAGGCGTTCGAGGTCGAGACGAAGGCGAACGCCGGCGGCATGACGCAGCGCCTGGCGGCGATCCCGGCAGCGCGTGCACAGGACTACGCCTACGCGCGGTCGCTGCTCCAGCTCCCGACGCTCGACATCCCCTCGATCGGCCCGCAGCTCTTCAGCGAGGTGATCGCGACGCAGGTGGGCGAGCTGCTCTACTGGGCGCAGATGGTGGAGAAGTACATCCCCCCGGGCCTCGAGCGGCAGTTGAAGCCGGGTCCCCAGCGGCTGCGTGCCTCCGGCACGGACGTGCTCTTCGCGAAGCAGGCGACGTATCCTGATTTCCTGATGGCGCTCGCCGACCTTTCGCTCGCGATCGGCGGCACCGGCGCGGCGGCGGGCGAGTATTCCGCCCGCGTCATCGGCGTGACGACGCAGCCGGCGGTCTACGGCGCGCCGACCCGCTTCGCGATCACGCGCGCAGAGGGAAAGGTGGGGCCGAGTGATGTCAGCGTCGGCGGCTCCATCGACCATCGTACGCTCCAGCCGCGCGACAGCGTGGCGGCGCGCTTCCGTGGCATCTCGCTGCCGACGCTGCCGCTCGCCGGACTCGGCGCGACGGTCGCGCTGGGCAACGGGTTCAGCGACCTCCGACTTCAGCGGAACGGAGGCGAGATCGACGGCCGCTGGCTCTGGCGCGCGACCGGCGTGAACTGGCTGCGCGACAGCACGTCCGCGCGGGCGGAGTCGCCGGCGATGCGCCTGGTGGAGGACGCGGTGTGGCGGGCGGTGAGCCGCATCGACTCGGTGGAGATCGAGGCGCGGTTCAGCGGCGCGCTGACGAAGCCGACGCTCGGCATTCGCACGAACATCGCGACGGCGGTCTCGAACGCACTGCGCGACCAGCTCGGTGACGAAGTCCGGCGCGCCGAGGCGCAGGTGCGGGCCAAGGTCGATGCGCTGGTCGATGAGAAGGTAGCCGAGGCGCGCACGGCGGCCGACTCGGTGCGCGCGGACATCGAGAAGCGAGTGGCGGCCGAGCGCGCCCGGCTCGAGGCGCAGAAGTCGGCGCTCGAGGCACAGCTGCGGGACCTGGTGCGGATTCCGGGGATCGGATAAGGCGACTGCAACCGCTACAGCCACAGGAGTCGCGGAGCCACGGAGGGCCACAGAGGCAGCAACAAAAGTAATGGGGGCTCCCGGTCATGATCTCGACCGGGAGCCCCCTTCAAAAGCGGTTGTCGT
>DATLLD010000152.1:0-3218 GCA_035538035.1 Gemmatimonadaceae bacterium
CGAGCGGACGCCGGGGGTGTTCCGCGCCATGCTCTCCGGGCTGCCCGACGTGTGGACCAGGCCGAACGAGGGCCCGGACACCTTCAGCGCCTTCGACAACCTCGGCCATCTCGTGCACGGGGAGCGGACCGACTGGATCCCAAGGGCGCGGATCATCCTCGTACCGCGAGGCGGTGGGACCGTGGGTGGCATTCCTGCCGGTGCTGACTCGGTAGCGCTCTCACGCGCGCGGCGTCGGCGGAGCAGTGGAACACGCCCGCACCGCCGCCCGTTGCCTAGCCATGAGGATCGGCATCATTGGTGCCGGCCTGGTTGGCGGTACCCTCGCCCTGCGACTCCACGCCCTCGGTCATGAGATCAAGGTGGCCAACTCCCGTGGACCGGCGACGCTCAGGCAGTTGGCCGAGGAGAGTGGTGCCCGCGCGGTGACGGCGGCCGAGGCCGTGCGCGACGTCGATGTCATCTTCATCTCGATCCCGGAAGTCCGCGTGCCCGAGCTCTCGCGGCAGTTGTTCGCGGAGGTGCCGCCCCATGTCGTGGTGGTCGACACGGGCAACTACTTCCCGCGCGAGCGCGATGGCTTCATCGAGGAGATCGAGGCCGGCATGACGGAGAGCGCGTGGGTCGCGCGACGGATCGGCCGGCCGGTGGTCAAGGCGTTCAACAACATCGGCGCCCGGGCCCTGAGGGAGCGTGGCCGCGAGCGGGGAAGTCCCAACCGGATCGCGCTACCGGTGGCTGGCGACCGTCGCGCGGACAAGTCGCTGGTGTTGCGGCTGGCGGACGAGCTGGGCTTTGACGGCGTTGACGCCGGCACGTTGGAAGACTCCTGGCGGCAGCAGCCCGGCACGCCGGTGTTCGCGACGGACCTCAATTCCGATGGCGTGCGCCACGCGCTGACGATGGCGAGTGCGATGCGACGGCCGGCGTTCCGCGGCACGCGGCAGCGGGACGGTCCCACACCCTCCACTCGCGCGGGGTAGCGTTCAGCCGCCTGGCGGCCGCAGGTACTGCGCCACGCCCTGCATCAGCATCTCCACGGCCACGATCACGAGGATCATCCCCATCAGGCGCTCGAGCGCGGTGAGGCCGCGCTCGCCGAGCAGCTTGCGCAGGTCGCTGGCGAGGTAGAGGATGACGACGGAGGCGAGCCAGGCGAGACCGACCGCGGCCAGCCAGATGGGCCAGCGGTCGGGCTCGCGGCTCATCAGCAGCAGTTCGGTGGCGAGCACGGACGGGCCGGCGGTATACGGCACCGCGAGCGGCACGATGAACGGCTCCTCACGCACCTCCTCGTGCAGCGTGCGCTCGCTCGACGGGAAGATCATCCGCATGGCGATCAACAGGAGGATGACGCCGCCCGCCGCCGGGAGCGCCGCGGCCGAGACGTTGAGCACGTCGAGCAGGTATTTGCCGGCGAAGAGGAAGCCGACCATGATGGCGAGTGCGATCAGCAGGTCGCGCACGATGATGCGGCGGTATCGCTCGGGCGGGACGTGGCGAAGTGCCGCGAGGAACAGCGGAACGTTGCCGAGCGGGTCCATCACGAGGAAGAGCAGTACGGCGGCGGAGAGCAGGGTCATCGCGGGCGTGTTTGGAGATCACTTGGGAATCGCAAGTGATCTCGAAAGTAGCTCTGGACTACCCTCGCCGCTGCGCGCCCAGTGCTTCGCGCCGCGCCTCGCCTCGCCTCGTCGCACCAAGCAGCCGCACAGCGCCGCGCAGCCGCGCAGCCGCGCCGCCCGCCGCGCGCCGCTCGTCACCCGCGCCGGTGCGGACTCTCCGGCGCCGTCCTGAGCTCATCGACCTCGCGACGCTCGAGATCCAGGTGATACTTGGTGCCGACCACGCCCACGCGCAGGTGGCTCAGCGTCAGTTGGCGCCCCTTTTCCAGCGCGCTCGCGTTGTTGAACCGCACGGTGTCGCGCCCGTCCACGAACGTCACGCCGCCCGAGCCGATGACCTGCCCCACTGACCCGCGCACGATGATCGCGGTGTCCTCGTCGATGCCGACGCCGAAGAGTTGGGTGTTGCCGGCGATCACGATGAAGAGCCGCTGCAGCCGCTTCCGCGCCGAGAAATGCGTGTCGATGATGCAGCCGAATCCCAGCAGTCCGAGTCCGGGGCCGAGGTACTGCTCCACGAGGTTGCCCTCGTTGTCGATCTCGCCGCCGGCCATGGTCAGCATGGATTGCGCGGCCGCGCCGGCGCTCGTGCCCGCCACGACGCCGCCGCGCGCATGCAGGCGCTTGATGGCCTCGCAGGTGCGCGTGCCGGTGAGCGTCGTCACCAGCTTCACCTGGTCGCCGCCGCCCAGGTAGACGCCGCGCGCCTCGTCGATCATCGCGGCCACGCTCTCGTCGGTGCGCAGGTTGTCGCGCGCCAGGGCCGGGAAGAGCGCGTGCTCCACCCCGACGCTGTTGAACGCGCTCTTCCAGAAGTTCGCGCTCTCTATCGGCTCGTTGCTCGCCGCCGTGATGCAGACGATGCGCTCGCCGCGCTGCGCGCGCGATGCCTCGAAGAACGCGCCGAGCGCGTGCCCGTTGACGCTCGCGTTGCCGCCGATGAGGATCAGCGCGCCGCCGGGAGGGCCCGGCTTCGTGATGGCCGGCGACGATACGTGCGGGACGTCGGGCTGCTCCTCGTGCACGGAGTGGGTCATCTCTTCTGCCGGTCCACGAGTTCCTGCACCAGCGCAGCGACCACCTGCGGCGCCACCGGCACGCCGGCGCTGACCGCGCACGCCTCGCGCTCCGTTCCCTCGTGCTCGATCACGACGTGCCCGTCGGTCACGAGCCCCACGGCCATCGCCACGCGCCGGTCGCGGCGCGTGACATCATCGTCCGGCGCGAAGATGGCGACACGGCAACCCTGGTCGCGCGCATAGTCCTGCAGCTCCCATTCGCGCGCCGGGCAGATCACCAGGCCATGCCGCCGCGTGCCGTCCACCAGCGTGCCCACCAGCTTGCGCGCGTTGGCCGCGGTGCGATAGCGCTCGGAGACGTCGGTGAGTTCGGTGTCGAGCAGCACGGCCATCTCGGAACGCGAGTACGGCAGGCCGGCGCGCAGCAGGTAGGAGGGTGCCACGTCCACGATCACCTCGCGCGTGTCCAGGCAGGCGTCGATGGCGTGCTGCGTCTCGTGTCGCAGCGCACCGCCGGTGATGCCGCAGAGGACGTCCGTCTCGAGCGTCTGTCTCGAGGCGTCGTCGGTGGTGT
>DATLLD010000153.1:0-48055 GCA_035538035.1 Gemmatimonadaceae bacterium
GTTCGACGACGCGTACGAGGCACGCGCGTACCTCGAGCGGGCGCGAGAGCTGATGGAAACCACCGGCGACACGAAGGGTATCGCCAGAGTGGATGCGGAACTCGCTCGCGTCGACGGGTGACGTGAGGGACACGACGCTCACGCCTGCGGCGTTCCGGTGCCGCATTCGAGGCGGTGACCGGCCTCTGGCACCGAAGCGGTGCAAGACACGATGATCGGTCGTCGCGCCAGTGCCGCGTAAGGCGTTGCCGCAACGGAGGATGGGGCGGATCGGGTGCGCGGCACGCACCGTGCAAACTCGAACCATGCGACGTCGATCCTTCGGGCGTCGCATTCCCGAGGACTGTTCAATGCACTACGTGGCCCAGGAAGAGGAGCGGAACCTGCGCATCGTGCCGAATCGTCCCGCCGGGACGGAGGAGACAGAGCGCGGCGAGACGGTGGAGCGCGCCGGACCGCTGGTCGGACTCGCGAGTCGCGACCGCTACTACGCGACGCGCCTGCGCCAGATGGCTCGCCTCGAGCTGGATGAGGCGCAGGCGGGCGAACTCTGGGCGGACGTGGTCAAGCACCGTGCCGAGCTCTCGCGCCGGCTGGGGCGCGATGTGGGCGCGCAAGTCGCATTGCTCGACCACATCATGAACGTCCAGCCGCGCGTGGTGGAGCCGCAGATCGTCGAGAAGGACACGCTCGACACGATGGAGCACCGCGCGATCATCGACCCGCTCACGGGGCTCTTCAACCGCGATTACTTCGAGATGCAGCTGGCGCGCGAGAGTGAGCGGTTCCGCCGTTACGGTGCACAATCCGCCCTGCTCCTCCTCGACATCGATCGCTTCAAGCAGGTGAACGACAGCCACGGACACCGGCGTGGCGACGAGGTGCTGTGCGCCGTCGGCAACATCGTGCGCGACTTCCTGCGTGCGGCCGACGTGCCGTGCCGCTACGGCGGCGACGAGCTCGCCGTGATCCTCACCGACGCGGACGAGGTGGAGGCGACGGTGGTGGCCGAGCGCATCCGCGCCGGCGTGGATGAGGCTTTCCGCGATGACGGCGTGCCGGTGACGGCAAGCATCGGGCTCGCGATGGTTGTGCCGCAGCCGGAGAAGCTGATCGAGGAGGAGGTCTTCATCCGCGCGGACCGCGCGATGTACGCGGCCAAGCGGGCGGGCGGGAATCGCGTGGTGCACGACGAAGCGCACCGCCCGCCGCGCAAGACGGTCCCCGGCGCCCCGGTCGTCAGTCCGCTGATGGCGCGTCTCGAGGCCGAGCTCGCCCGGCCGCGGCCGGAGGAGCCCGTGCTCGACATGCGCTCGCTCAGGTCCACGAACCAATAGGAATCGCCTTTCGTGGCGGGGCGCCGCGTGCTATAGACCAACGTGCCCCACAGCGTCTCGCTCATCTCCACGCTCGCCGTCGGATTGGGGCTTGCCCTGATCCTCGGGTTCGTCGCGGTGCGCTTGAAGATGCCGGCACTGCTGGGCTACCTCGTGGCCGGCATGCTGATCGGACCCGCGACGCCGGGGTTCGTCGCCGATGTCGCGCTCACCAGCCAGCTCGCCGAGATCGGCGTGATGCTGCTGATGTTCGGCGTCGGCCTCCACTTCTCGATCGACGACCTGCTCTCGGTCAAGAAGATCGCGGTGCCCGGCGCCGTGGTACAGATCGCGGTGGCGACGACGCTGGGCTGGGCCCTCGCCTCCTTCTGGGGGTGGAATCCGGTCTCCGCGCTCGTGTTCGGCCTCTCGCTCTCGTGCGCGAGCACGGTCGTGCTGCTCAAGGCGCTCGAGCGGCGGGGCCTGCTCGATTCGGTGAACGGCCGCATCGCCGTGGGTTGGCTGGTGGTCGAGGACCTGGTGATGGTCCTGATGCTCGTGATGTTGCCGCCGCTGGCGGCGCTGGCTCCTGGCGGCGCGGCGGCGGACCGCGGGATCGCCACGGCGCTCCTGCTGACGCTCGGGCAGGTCGGCCTGTTCGTGGCGCTGATGCTGATCGTGGGGCGTCGGCTCTTCCCGTGGCTGCTTTGGCAGGTGGCACGGACCGGCTCCCGCGAGCTGTTCACGCTCTGCGTGACGGTGGCGGCCCTTGGGATCGCGTTCGCGAGCGCCGAGCTCTTCGGCGTGTCGTTCGCGCTCGGGGCGTTCTTCGCCGGCATGGTGCTGCGGGAGTCGTCGCTGAGCTATCGCGCGGCCGAGGAGACGCTGCCGTTGCGGGACGCGTTCGCGGTGCTGTTCTTCGTCTCGGTCGGCATGCTCTTCAACCCGCTGATCGTCGTCGAGGCACCGCTGCAGGTGCTGGCGGTGCTCGCGATCATCATCGTCGGCAAGTCAGTGGCGGCGTTCGTGCTCGTGATGGCGTTCCGCTACCCGCTCAACACCGCGCTGACCGTCTCCGCCAGCCTCGCGCAGATCGGTGAGTTCTCGTTCATCCTGGCGGGGCTCGGCCTGGCGCTCGGCGTGATGCCCGCGGAGGGACAGAGCCTGGTGGTCGCCGGCGCGCTGATCTCGATCGCGCTCAATCCGCTCGTGTTCGGCGCGATCGAGCCGGCGCAGCAGTGGATCCGCGCGCGGTCGCAGCTGGCCCGCGACCTCGAGCAGCGGGACGACCCGCTCGCCGAGCTGCCGACGAACGTCGCGCCGCACGTCGTCACGGGGCACGTGGTCCTGGTGGGCTACGGACGGGTGGGCCGCCGCATCGGCGGGACGCTCTTCGCGCACGGCATCCCGTTCGTCGTGGCCGAGCAGCAGCGCGAGATCGTCGAGTCGCTCCGCAAGCAGGGGATGCACGCGGTGGTCGGCGATGCGTCCGAGCCGGCGGTGCTGATCCAGGCCCACGTCGCGAGGGCGAGCGTGCTCGTGATCGCGACCCCGGACACGTTCGGCGTGCGCCAGATGATCGAGATCGCGCGCACGCTGAACCCGCACATCGAGACGGTGGTCCGCACGCACAGCGAAGAGGAAGCCGACCTCCTCCGGAAGGAGAAGGCCGGCAAGGTGTTCATGGGAGAGCATGAGCTCGCGCTCGGCATGTCGCGCCATGTGCTGGAGCGGCTCGCGGAGCGCGAGTCGAGCGAACAGCGGTGGGAAGTGACGGGTGGGATGTGAAGTGATCGGACGGCCCCCCAGCCAACATCTCGGTCGCCCCTACCCCTGCACCTTCACGCCGACGCGACCGATCCATGCGTCGAACTTCGAGAGATAGCCGTCCAGGAAGGCTCGGGTCTTCTCGTCAGTGACCTCGTGGTTATCATCGATGAGACCCGGCTTGGTCTGGAAGTAGACCTCGGGCTGGCCCATGAGGACGGTCCCGAGGATGACCAGCTGCGACCGGAGCTCGGACTGCGCGACCGCAGTGCCGATGCCGCCACCGCTGGTGCCGATGAGCGAGGCGGGCTTGCCTGCCCACGAATTCTTGCCCTTGGGACGTGAACCCCAGGCAACCGCGTTCACGATGAGCGGCGTCGTCCCGCGGTTGTACTCCGGCGTGACTATGAGCACGGCATCGGCCGCCTCGATGTCGGCCTTGAGCCGGAGCACGGGTGCGGGCGGCGACTGCCAGAGATCGTCGTTGTACATCGGCAGGTCGGCGAGCTGCACGAAGTTGAATGCGAAGCGGTCCTTGCCCAGGCGCTCCAGCGCCTTCGCGAACTTGCGGTTGATGGACTCGGCGCGAAGGCTTCCGACGAAGACGGCTACGTTGTGCATGATTCTCCTGAAGGACGGATGACGACCAGGACGGACGGGCGCGGTCGTTCGGCTCCCTCAATCTTACCGCGAGGCAGCGTTTTCGTGAACGAATTGGACGGCATCCTCGATTTCCTCCGGAGCGCCGAGCGGCTCAAGACCACGGTCCGCACCGCATACACGTCGACGGGCGACCGCGAGAGCGTCGCCGAGCATACCTGGCGCCTGTGCCTGATGGCGATGGTGATGCAGCCGCACTTCCCCGCCGTCGACTTCACGAGGCTCGTGCGCATGTGCATCGTGCATGACCTCGGCGAGGCGATCTCAGGCGACGTCTCTGCGCCGGAGCAGGCGCGGCTCCTGGCTTCCGACCCCTTATCCGCAAAGGCCGAGCAGGAGCGAAAGGACCTCCTGACGATGCTCGCCCCGCTTCCGACGGCGCTGCGCGACGAGATCACGGCGCTCTGGGACGAGTACGAGGCGGGCGCAACGAGCGAGGCACGGCTCGCGAAGGCGCTCGACAAGCTCGAGACCATCCTGCAGCACACGCAGGGCCAGAACCCGCCTGGCTTCGACTATCGCTTCAACCTTGGTTATGGCCGGCGGTACACGGACGGCGACCCCGTGCTGATGCAGTTGCGCGAGGCGCTCGACCGGGAGACAGAGCGGCGAGCGAGCGAACCTGCCTGACGGTCACGGCCTTCTCCTCCCCCGCGAGCCGCCGCGGTCGTTGACGCCCAGCCTGACGGAGAGGGTCTCGGGCCGAACGCCGGGCATCGCGCTCTGGACGGGAACGCGCGCGAGGTAGTCGCGCGCGACGAGCGATCCGAAATCGGGAGTGAGCGTGAGCACCGCCGGCGTCACATCGCGGTCGAGGGTGGCCTGCAGCCATCCCGGCACGTCCGGGATGTAGGTGATGGCGCCGATTGAGAGAGCGCCGACGGGCGACGCGCCAGTGGAGGACACCAGCACCGATCGCGGCGGCGGACTCGGACCGCCAGGCGGTCCATCGAAGTTGATCTCCTCGTCGCTGAAGCGGAGGCTCCTGCTCGAGGGCTGCAACGGTCCGAGCGTCGCCACGGCGGTGAAGGTCACCGTCGGCACATCGTAGCCCGGGAGCGCAGCGAAGAGGAGGTTCAGTCCCGCCAGCGGGCCGAGGCGCCACTCTCCGAGCAACGCAGCGGTGCCGCTGGAGGACGAGATGCTGGAGTCAGGGCCCACGATCGTGCCGCCCCCCGCGACCACCGCGAAGCGAACGACGACGCCCTCGACCGGCTGATCCTCTGCATCGCGCACGACGACGCGCGGGGCGATGGGCACCGCCGCGCCGGCGCTGGCGCGCTGCTCCTCGCCGTCGGTGGCCGCCATCGAGGAGGGGGGCCGTCGCCGCAGGATGGCGTAGGTGCCGCCCCGCGTGATCGACGCGCGCACGCGCCGCTCGGAGAGGTCCACGGCATTGCCGGAGAGGGTGTTCCAGTCGTCATCGTCCGCGCGGTGGATGCGCAGGAGCGACCGCTCGATGGCGGGAACATCGTCAGGTATGGCGAGAGAGAGCGTGAGGGGCGAGTCGAAGCGCGCCGACTCCGGACCAAGCTCGATGGCGCTCGTGCGCAGCAGGCGCGACGACGCGGGCACTTCCACGGCGGGCCGCAGGTGCAGCACCGTGCCGGCCGAGACGGCGCGCGCGGGCACCGTCACGCGCACGTCGCCGTCGAGCAGCGTCGTCGTGATCGTCCCCTCGCTGCCTCGTGGCACCGGGACCTCGAGGCGCACGGAGAGCGCCGTCCGGGCGGTGGCCCCGCCCGCGTTCGCCGTCACCTCGACGTCGCCCAGGTCCACACCTGTCACGAGTCCGTCGCTGGCGACAGTGGCGCGGCCGACGTCGGAACTGCGCCAGGTCACGCGGAAGTCGGGGATCTCCTGCCCGTCGTCCGAGCGGACGATGGCGCGCAGCCGGTGCGTGCCGTCCTTGACGATCACGCCGTCGTCGGGCGCGTCGGCGATCTCGACCGTGGTGCCGACGAGCAGGGGCGCCGACGGCGGATCGCTCGCGCAGCCGGCGGCCAACGACATCACGGTGAACGCCACGAGGGCGGCGGGACCGTGGATGCGATGCGCCGCGATCACGTCAGCGCCCCAGCAGGGCCACGCCCAGCGCGAAGGTCAGTGCCGACACTTCCTGCTCGACGCCGAAGATGCGGAAGCGCTCGAGGCGGTAGCCGAGCGTCGCGGTCACGGGGAGCGAACGCGGAACATATGTGAGCCCACTCTCGGCGTCCCAACCCTCGATCTCGTCTTCGGCGACGGCCGCGCGCTGCGTAGGCACATAGGCGTTCCCGCGCAGGTGCATGATGAAGCCGGAGCTGCCGACACCGGCACGCGCGCGAAAGCCGGCGCGCGCGAACTCCGCGGTGCGCCCATGCGCGAGGCCGCTCTCGGGCGAATAGCTGCGGCGACTCGCGTACGCGGCTTCGAGCGAGATGAATCGCACCGAGAGCAGCACGCCCGCATCGAGCGAGTGCAGGTCATCGGCGCCGCGCGTGGAGCGCAGCAGCCGGCCGGTGACACGGAGCGGCCGCCAGAAGGTCGGCGCGGAGACCTCGAGGCCCAGTTGCGGGACGGAGCGCTCGGGAGGGACGAGATCGCCGAGTGCGCTGCGCACGCGGGCCTGGTGCGCGAGCACCGCGAGCACCGGACCGCGCGGCTCCATGGTCTGGGCGCGCAAGCTCGTCGTCGAGGCGCCCGCGCCCAGCAGCGCCACGGCCAGCAGGACGGCTGCCGGCGGCATGGACGATCGCAGCGCAGTCATCGGTCCTCCATGGGGTCGATGCGCAGCGTCACGCGGTACCGCGCCAGGCGCGTGCGCGCGGCCGCCTCGGCGGCAGTCACGCGCGCGTCGTACTCGGCGCGGGCGCGACGGACGGTCTCCTCGTCGGCCGGCCTCGACCGGCCGCGCTCCATGAAGATCCCGGTGACCGCCGCGCCGACCATCGCCGCGCCGACGATGAGCGCGCGCGTGTCGGCGCGGTACTCGCGGCGCAGCGCGCCCTCGGCGCGCGCGCCGTTGGCGATGGCGACCGTCGCACCAGCGAAGGCGAGTCCACCCAGCACGATGGCCCCGCGACGGGCGGTGGACACCGTCGAGGTGGTGGGTGGGACGAAGGCGGGCACTGCGGCGATCGCAGGCGGCGCGCCGCCCGATGCCGTGAAGTGGTGCACCAGCACCGTCGTGTCGCCGGTCGAGACGTCTTCCGCCCAGACGCGGAGTTCATGGCGACCAGGCGAGATGAGGGTGCGCACGCCGTCGTGCGCACGGATGCGCAGCATCACGTCGCGTCGCGCATCGGACGAGTCCTGCACCGTGGCCACACCCGATGCAAGCGAGATGGTCGTGAGGCGGAATCGCGCCGGTCGCGTCGCGACGACGGTCAGGTACGCGGGTTCCGTGGTCGACACCGCGTACTCCGACACTGGGCGCGTGACGACGGCGAACACCCGAGAGCGCGAGCGCTCCAGCAAGGAGTCGAGGCCGGGCCAACTGAAGGACTGCGGCAGCTTCACGTCTGGCGCGAGCCGCACGAGCGCGTCGAGCGGCAGCATCGCACTGTCCGGGCGTTGTGCTGCGACCTCCGGCGGATAATAGGCCGCCGCGAGCACCTGCCAGAGTTCCATCTGCTCGTCGCGCGAGAGCGGACGCGGTGACGAGAGCAGGGCGTTTCCCCGCTCTATGACCGCGACGTAGCGCTTGGCGACGAGATCGGCGCGCATGAGCGCGATGGTCTCCGCGGCCCGTGGCGTGGCGGCTGCCGCATCCTGCGCCTGCGCCGCGCGGGCCGCAGCGAGCATCGATGTGAAGGCGAGGGCGCAGATGAAGGCTGCGAGGGGAGGTCGGAGACGGAGGATGTTGTTGGGCATGGGCAACACCTCACGGGTGCAAGGCACATGCCATGCATCGGCGACTCGCGCACGAATCACACTCGCGGAACGGCAATACCGGCACGGTGTTGCAGGTGGACGGAGGCGAGCGGACCATGAGCAAGATCCTGCGCGGCGTCGCGGCTGGTTGGGGTGCGAAGAAGTTGGGTGGAGGATGCTTCACGACGGTGCTGGTGTTCCTCCTCTTGTGGTGGCTGCTCGGCAACTTCGACATCTTCAAGTAGTCGTCGCGTGAAGGCGCCGCGTGCCGCTCCGCGAGCACGGGCGCCGTCATGCTGCATCAGGGCGGCGCGAGGCCCAGGCGATAGACGCCTCCGGTTGCCGTGACCACGTACAGTTCGCCATCAGAGCCAGTGCCGAACGAGATGATGTTCCCGATGGCGCCTATATCCCAGGAGCGTAGGTTGGTCACGCTACCGCCCGCCAGACGGAACGACTGCAGGCCGTCCGCGCAGAAGTCGGCGAAGAAGTAGTGGCCTCGCAGCGAAGGCATCGCGCTTCCCCGGTAGACCGAGCCACCGGTGATGGAGCAGCTCCCGCTGCCGTGCGCGTAGGTGTGCTTGGGCAGCACGTATGCCGACATGTCGCAGACGGCCGGTTGGAAGCACTTCGAGCCCTCCATCCGCGGCCAGCCATAGTTCAGCCCGCCGGTCGTCGCGTTCTCGACGTTCACCTCTTCCTCGGCGTTCTCGCCGACATCGGCGATGTACAGCTGGTTGCCTTCGTCGAACGAGATGCGCCACGGGTTCCGGAGCCCGTAGGCCCACGTCTCCGCGCGCGCGCTCGCGTTGCCGACGAACGGATTGTCCGACGGGATGACATACCCGGTGGCACCGCGCACGTCGATGCGAAGCAACTTGCCGAGCAGTGAGCCGAGGTCCTGCGCCGTCCCTGAGTTCGCACCGCCGTCGCCCATGGCGATGTAGAGCATGCCGTCGGGGCCGAAGAGGATGTGCCCGCCGTTGTGATTGGGCGCGGGCTGTGGCACCCCAAGAACGAGCGAAGCCGACGCGGGATCGGCGACCGCGGCGTCCGCGGCCGACCTGAGGTAGCGCTCGACGCGGGTGTCGCCGTTGACGTCGGTGTAGTTCACGTAGAAGCGTCCGTTCTGCGCGTACTGCGGGTCAAACGCCATGCTGAACAATCCGCGCTCTCCGCCCGTGCTCACCTTCGCGGAGATGTCGAGGAAGGGAGTCGGTCGTACGACACCGTTCTCGATCACCTGTATCCGGCCCCCCAGCTCGACGACGAAGAGCCGCGTGTCACCGGCGGGAGCCGTCAGGTAGGCCAACGCGCCGAGCGTCGTCGTCGTGACCGGCTCGACCTGCACCTCGGTCCCCACGGGCGGACCGGTGGGCGGCCCATCGTCATCGTTCGAGCATGCGGTCGCGCCAAGCGCGACCGCGAGTACGAGCACTGAGTGATGCCGCTTCACGTGGCCTCCGCGGATGTGGAACGCGCGCGTCACCGCACAATCTCAGCGGGGCGCGCCCCACTGCATTGCATGAGCCATGCCCAGCACCGCCTCGGCCAAGCTGCAGACGAGATGCAGACCAAGATGCAGAACGAGCTGCAGACCGAGATGCAGACCAAGCTGCGACGGTGGGCGGAACCGCCGGGCGAATGCGCCGGAACCCGATCCGACTCCCTTGCGTTGAAATGCCGAACGCGCTCACTCACGGGAGATTCGAATGAACTGGGACCAGATCGCGGGCGAGTGGAAGAACATGAAGGGAAGGATTCGCGAGCAGTGGGGCGAACTCACGGACGACGACATGGACCGCATCGGCGGCAAGAAGGACCAGCTCGTCGGAACGATCCAATCCAAGTACGGCCTCGCGAAGGAAGAGGCCGAGCGGCAAGTCGAGGAGTTCGCGCGGAAGGCGGAACCGAAGGCCGGGAGTCGCGCCGGCGCTTGACGCCGCAGGCACCGCACGGGCGCAGGGGAACCCAGGGGCGGCGAGTGATGGGGGGACCAGTGAATGGCACTGCCGTTCACCTAGAAAAAGTCAGGCGAAAGCCCATGCCCCCTTTGTTGGCGCTCGTCGTTCCTCCCCTCCGCTTCCGCGGTCGATCACCCGCACCGACGGACAAACGACCACACGGGAGAACCGATGAACTGGGACCAGATCGCGGGTGAGTGGCGAAACATGAAGGGTGAGGTTCGGGAGCAGTGGGGCGTGCTCACCGACGATGAGTTCGAGCGGATCGGCGGCAACAAGGACCAGCTGGTGGGAACGATCCAGGCCAAATACGGGATCGCGAAGGAGGAGGCGGAGCGGCAGGTGAGCGAGTTCGCGCGGCGCGCCGGTTCCATGCGGAACCGACTTCGCACGAAGGGCGAGAAGACGCGCCAGGAACACGGCCGCGAATCGTCCACCTCATCCTCGTCGACGCTGCGACCCTTGGCCTACCTCGGAGTCGCCACGAGCCTCGCCGTGCTCGCCTCTTGGGCGTTCGGCGGCGAGCAAGAGACAGAGGAACGCGAACGTTCGTTCAACCGCTCCAGGGGTCGTGAATCCCGCTCGCGGGACGAGCGCTCGACGATCTCGACGGGAGAGCGCTCACGCGGCATCCCGGAAACACTCACACGAATGCCGTTCGCGATGGGCATGATGGAATGGGGGCGCGGGAAGAAGAAGCGCGCTCGCGGCGAGGGCACGTTCGACCGGCGGCACGGCGGGCGCAGGGCAGCCGATCACCGCGAATCGTCACGGTTCTCCGAGCATCAGCCGGCGTAACGACGGCAACGGCGACCGCACGGCCCACAGGGAGTCGCGACTCCTGTGGCCGTGCGGTTGCGCTTGCCGTCAACTCGCGATGCCTACCGATGGCGCCGGAACACCAGGCACGCGTTGATGCCCCCGAAGCCGAACGAGTTCGAGATCACCGTCTCGAGATTGAGCTGCCGGCCCTCCCCCGGCACGCAATCGAGGTCGCAGGCGGTGTCCGGCACCTCGAGATTGAGGGTCGGCGGCACCCAGCCGCGCGCCAGCGCCAGTGCGCAGATGGCCGCCTCCCACGCGCCGGTGGCTCCGAGCGCGTGACCGTGATAACCCTTGGTCCCGCTCACCGGCACGGCGTCAGCGTGCGCGCCGAGCGCGGTGCGAATGGCCGCCGTCTCGGCGGGATCATTGAGCGGGGTCGAGCTGCCGTGCGCATTCACGTAATCGATCTCACCCGGCGCGGCGTGCGCGTCCTCCAGCGCGAGGCGCATCGCGCGCGCCGCCTCGCGGCCGTCGGCGTGCGGCGCCGTCATGTGGTAACCGTCGTTGGTGGTGCCGTAGCCCGCGACCTCGGCGAGTATCGGCGCACCCCGGGCGATGGCACGCTCGCGTTCCTCGAGCACGAGCACCGCCGCGCCCTCGGCCATCACGAATCCGTCGCGCGCCGCATCGAATGGCCGGGACGCCCGTGACGGCGCGTCGTTGCGCGTGCTCATGGCGCGGATGAGTGCGAACGAGCCGAAGCAGAGCGGCGCGAGGGGCGCCTCGGCACCGCCGGCGAGCATCACGTCGGCGAATCCCGCGCGCACCTGCCGCACCGCCTCGCCGATGGCCATGGTGCCGGACGCGCAACTCATCGCGTTGGTGGAGTTCGGTCCGGTGAGGCCGAACTCGATCGCGGCATTGCAGCTCGCCGCCCCGCCGAAGACTGCCAGCGCGAGCGTGGCGTCGACCGCCTTGAGCCCGCCGGCGAGATAGCGACCCAGTTGCTCCTCGGCGTATCCGACTCCGCCGAGTGCGGTGCCCATCATCGCGCCGACGCGACTGCGTTCCTCATGCGCGAGGTCGAGGTCCGCGTCCGCGAGCGCCATGCGTGAGGCCGCCACGACAAAGTGTCCGAAGCGGTCGAGTCGCTTGACGCGCCTGGCCTCCATGTGGTCCGCGGGGTCGAAGTCGTCGACCTCGGCGGCCACGTGCGTGCGGAACGGCGCGGGGTCGAATCGCGTCAGCGTGCGAACCCGTGAGCGCCGCGCCTTGAGGCCATCCCACAGTTCCTCGCGGCCGATGCCGAGCGGCGTGACGGCGCCGATTCCCGTGATGACGACGCGGCGTTCCATGTTCACCGGGAACGCTCCTCGGCCACGCGCATGAGGCCGGCGAGCGTGAGGGAGGCGATGCCATGCACGAACACCGGCCCGATGACGGCTTTCGCGGCGAAGCCGCCGAGGCCTGGCACGCGAGGTCCATCCCATTCGTGAACCAGCGTGACATAGGTGCCCGCGTCGCCCGGCTCGAAGCTCCACTCGACGTCCATGCCCGTGGTCACGCCGCCGATGTGCCGGAAGCGCACGGAAGGGCGCGCATGGTCGACTTCCATCATTGAACGCCAGAAGGTGGGCCAATTGACGACGCCGCGCGCGAACGGCCGATTGGCCGACATCTCGACGACACCTCCTCCGAGCCGATCGCGCTCCGTCATGCGCACCCAGCGATAGTGCGGCAGGTGCGCCGGCCAGTCCTCGACGGCGCGTACGATGTCGAACATCGTGCGCACTGTCGTTCGCGCGAACCCTTCGTCGAGAGTCGTCATGCGTCGTCCCGTCGGCATGGGGCCAAGCGAGACGGGCCGAACCAGCGGGGCGGTGATCCCTTGCGCCATCAGGCGGTCCTCCAAGTGGCGGTGACGCGAAAGCCGGGACGGTCGCGCACCACGGGTGTCACGTCCACGGCCGACGCGACGAGCGCCGCAAGTTCGGTGCGGCGGTATCCCCGCAACACCGAGAGCACGCCGTCATGGCGGCTCACCGGGTGAAACCCCAGTGCGAACGACGCGGCCCAGATGCCCGCCGCCGCCGGCCACGAACGTCGCAGGTCCGCCACGACGACAAGTCGCGCCGCGACCCGATGCATCTCACGCAACACGAGCGCGGCGTCGGGGTCGGTGAAGTGATGGAGGACCTGTGAACAGGTGACGATGTCGAAGGCGCGGTCGCGGAACGGCAGTCGCATCGCATCGCCGACGCAAGTGACATCGGCGCGGGCGCGGGCGGCGCGGGCGACAGGCAGCGTTCGCTCGAGCCCGACGGTGGTGAGCCGTGCGCCGAGGCGCGCCGCCAGGGCGCGCGAACGCTCGGGGATGTCCCCTGCCCCGGTGCCCACATCGAGCAGCGTGATCGCGCCCGCGGCATCGCGCAACAACGGCGCGAGGGAGGAGAGGACCGCGGAGGTGCCGCCGAAGAGGCGGTTCGCCAGCGCGACGTCGCGCAGCGAGCGCGTGGCGAGCATGGCGTCGGCCGCGGGGTCATCGAGCAACTCGACGCCTCGCCGGCGACGGGGGACCAGCCCGACGTGCATCATGCGCGTCCACGCCGGCAGGCGATGCGCTTCATCGCGGCGCCGGACGCAGGAGGTCGAGCAGGAAGCGCGCGCGCAGGACTTCGCGAGGTGGGACGAAGTCCCCCGCCACCCCGACGAGAAGGTCGGCCATCTCGCGCCGGCGCGCGAGCACGCGAGCGCAGCGGTCCAGCAGCGGAGGATGCGCGACCGCGAGCCCGATGAGGCGCTCGACCAGCCACTTGCCACGGAACTCGTTGCGGTGCGCGCGGTCGTAGTCTCGAAGCGCCGCGTCGGCCTCGCGCGGGCCGCTCGCCCTCGCCGCGCGCTCGGCGAACGGCGCGAGCAGCTCACCGCCACGGAGCGCCGAGTAGATGCCTTCGCCGGTGAAGGGATCGAAGAAGTCGGCGGCGTCGCCGACGAGCGCGGCGCCACTCGCCCACGCGCGCTTTGCGTGCGACGCGAAGGGGCCGGTGACCTGCACGGGCGTGGTGCGCGCGGCGCGCGCGAAGCGGGGCGCCAGCTGGGGCTGTGCGGCCAGCCAGCGATCGAGGAACGCGGCGGCCCCGCTACGCGCCGCCGCCGCATGCGACCCGGGCACTACGAGCGCGACGTTGGTGCGGCCGCGTCCGATGTCGGCGAGTCCGACATAGCCGTCGGCGGCGACGTGCATCTCGCCGTGGTCACCGATGCCATCGACGCCGGTGAAATGGGCCACGAATGCGAAGCGCTCGCGCGACGCCGAGCGTCGCGCGAGACGAAGCCGCCGGGCGACGACAGAGCGCAGGCCGTCCGCACCGACGACGAGCCGCGCGTGGAGGGTCTCCCGCTCGCCCACGACCCCGATCGCGCGCCCACGGCCGTCCTGCGCGACATCGAGCACCTTCCAGCCTTCGATCACGCGTGCGCCGGCCTCGCGCGCCGCCGCGAGCAGGATGGCATCGAGTTCGAAGCGCGGCAGCGCCAGGCCGCGGTCGCGAAATCCCCGGTAGCCGTGTCCCGCCAGGAACCTTCCCTCGAACGACGTGCCGGCGGCCGAACGGACGCGCATGCCGGCGAGTTGCGCCGCGCCGGAACGCTCGATGGCGTGCAGCACGCCCATCGCATCGAGCACGCGGGACGACTGCGGGCTCAGGTACTCGGCACAGGGCTTCGTGCGCGGGAACCGCGCGCGATCGACGAGCAGGACATCCACTCCGGCGCGAGCGAGCCAGAACGCGGTGGTCGCGCCGGCCGGTCCGCCGCCCACCACCACGACATCCGCGCCCTTCTCGTCGCGCAACATCGCTTCCATACACCAGGACCGCGCTTATGGGGGAGGCGGCGCTGAACGAAAGGTGCCTCTTGGGAGTTCATGCAGCATGGCCAACCTCGCGAAATCCATCGGCAGCACCGGCTTCGGAATCATCATGGGAGCCGCCCTTCTCATCCAGCCGACGGTCGCCGAGGCGCAGGCCGCCAGCGCGCTCGCTGCGAGCGTCGCCGTCGACACCGCGCCCTCCGTGCACTTCCGGGCGCCCCGGGACGGTGCCGCGGTGCCGCGCACGTTCGAGGTCTCTTTCGGGCTTCGGAACTACGGAGTGGCCCCAGCGGGCGTCAACCTCTCGCGGACGGGGCACTTTCACATCCTCATCGACGTCCCCGCGCCCGACTCGGACGCGATCGTCCCTGCCGACTCCCTGCACCGGCATTACGGAGGCGGCCAGATCGAGACGATGCTGACGCTTCCGCCAGGGCGCCACACGCTGCAACTCGTGCTCGCGGACCACGAACATCGCGTGATCATGCACGACGGCAAGCCGCTGATGAGCGAGAGGATACGCGTGACCGTGCGGTAGCGCGGCCTCGCGGGTCGCGCACCATTTTCGGTCACGATGCCGTCGGGGATGGCATCGTTCGTGCACGACTGGGTGAGGGAATGGTTCCACGTTCCCCACACCCACAAGGATCCGACACCATGAATACAAGAATCGCAGCCCTCGGCATCGCCGCCCTTTTCGCCACCGCGTGCGACCGCCCGGACAACCGGGACGCCGAAGCGAGGGAGGAGAGCGTGACGGTCGCGCCGCCGGCGCCGCGCGTGTCGACGATCGAACTCGGCAAGCAGGCCACCGCGAACCTCCGCGTGACAGACCCCACCTCGAGCTTCCTCTCGCGTGACACGGTCTATCTCGCAGTCGTGACGAACAACGCGACCTCCGACTCGCGGCTCTCGGCCCGTTGGACATACCAGGACGGCGCGGTCATCGACTCGTCCGGCCAGAACGTCGCGCGTGACGCGGGAACAACCTCCGCGGTGACGCAGTTCCGTCTGGTGCAGGAGGACGGCTGGCCGATCGGCACGTACACCGTCGACATCTGGCTCAATGACGCCCCGGTCGGCACGCGACAGTTCGAAGTGAAGCGCCGGTAGCACCGCAGTCAGCGCTGCGACGGCTGCCGCGATCCCTCGCCGCAACCGTCGCACGCGCCCGACTCCCCCGGCATCAACTCATTCCACAGGGGCCACCGACATGATCAAGGAAGAAGCAACCGAGGCGATGGAGCGGGCGAGCAAGAAGGTCGACTCCATGGTTTCACAGGGCGCCGGCACGGCGCGCACGACGACGGCGTCGGCACTGGATGGCGCGGCGCGCAGGCTGCACACCAGCGCGGACGGACTCAGCCAGTTCGCCCACAAGACCGGCGACAAGATCGACGCCGGAGCGCGCTACGTGCGCGAGCACGAGCCGCGCGAGATGATGGACGACATGAGCGAGATGGTGCGCGCGCATCCCGGCCGCTCCATGGTCGCGGCCCTCACCGTCGGACTGCTCCTTGGCCGCGCCTTCCGCTCGTAGCCAGCTTCCGGCGACCAGGCGACGCGTCAGTGACGCAGTCGTCGTGCCGACGAACGGGCCCCGCCCGGTCGGCGCGGTCGTCGGTGACATCATGCACAGCGCCACCGCCCTGGCGCGCGCAGAGGCGCGTCTCGCCGTCGCCGAGCTCGAGACGAAGGTCACCGCCAAGGCCACCGGCGCGGCGCGCGCGGGCGGCGTGATCGCGGCGGGCGGCGTCTTCGCGGTGCTCGCGCTGGCTGGCCTGCTGACGGCGGCAACGGCGGCGCTCGCCATCTACATGGCCACGTGGCTCGCGGCGCTCATCGTCACGGCCGTCGCCGGCATCCTCGCGTACGTGATGGTGACGGCCGGTGTCTCCAAACTCCGCAACTCGCTCAAACCCAGCACCACCGCGACCCACGCGAAGGAGCGCACGTGATCACCGAACCCGTCGACCGCATCGAAGAGGAGATCGCCATCGAAAAGAGCGCGCTGCGTCGCAACCTCGACGAGCTGGAGCACCGCGCGAAGGACGTCGTGAGCTGGCGCTCGCAGGTGCAGCGCCACCCCCTGGGCATGATGGCCCTCGCGGCCGGGGCGGCGTTCCTCCTCGGAGCGGCGCTGCGCGCTCCGAGCCGCACGTCGATGCGCACGCTGGGCAGCGGACTCGGCACGGCCAGTCGCTCGCTGGGTGCCGCGGCCGCGGCGGTCGCGCCGGTGGCCGCGACCGTGATGCGCCGGACCCGAGGGCGCGGCAAGAAGCGCTCGGAGGGCAATGGCCTGCTCGGTCGCCGGAAGTTCGACCGTCGAATGACTGACCAACACCGGTATCTCAGTGAGCGGACTTCTGAGCACCTTCCGGCATAGCCCGGATCGCTGGCTCCACCCCGTGCGCCATGCGCGGGCCATCGCCGCCGTTCGGCAATGCGCCGGCGGCGGCGTGCTCGTCGTCTGCCATGGCAACATCTGTCGCAGCCCGTTCGCCGCCGCGGTGCTGCGTCGCGCGCTGGAGGCGGATGGCATCGAGGTCGCGTCGGCCGGCAGCGTAGGCCCCGGGCGAGGGGTCCCCGCCGCGGCGCATGCCTGCGCGCTCGAGCGCGGCGAGGACCTGACGGCGCATCGGTCTCAGCTCCTGACACGTGAGCTCCTGCTGGCGGCGGGACTGGTGGTCGTGATGGATGCCGCCCAGCGCGCCGTGATCGTGGGACGCCACGGTGGCGAGGCGGCGCGCGTGGTGTTGCTGGGCGACCTCGACCCGGAACCGATCGCGAAGCGTGCCATCCGCGATCCATATGCACAGTCGCCCGAGGTGTTCGCCGAGGTCTTCGCGCGCATCGAGCGTTGCGCTCTGGTGCTCGCCCGGGCGTATCGCTCCGGGTTGTCGCGCGCGCGAGCGGCTTGAGGCGCGCGCGAGCTACCGCGTGGCCTGCGGCCGCTGCGGTGCCGGCGTGGCGCGGCGCTCGGCCCGACGTTCGGCCCGGCGCTCGGTCACCCGCTCGGTGCGGCGCTCCTCCATCGGGAACGGCCGTTGCTCCAGGCGACGCTCCACGCGCCGCTCGACCCGCCGTTCGATGCGGTGCTCCGTCCCGTGCTCGGCGAGCAGCGGCGCGTAGAGCGCAGCGTAGCGCTCGACCATCGTCGTGAGCCCGTAGGCGCGCAGGGCGCGGCGCTCGGCGCGCGCCCCGAGGGCCCCGGCGAAGGACCGGTCGTCGAGCAGGCGGCGGATGGCCGCCGCGAGTTCCTGCGCGCTGCCCGGCGCCACGAGCAGCGCGCCATCCTCGCCGACGGCCTGCTGGATGTCGCCGACGTCCGAGGCGACGATGGGACGGCCGGCGAACATCGCCTCGAGCATGGCCAAGGGCAGACCTTCCGAGAGCGAAGGCTGCACGAACACATCGGCCGCCCCGAGCAGGTTCGGCACGTCGCTGCGCAGGCCGAGCAGGTGGACGCGGTCCGCGATGCCGAGGTTCGCCGCGAGCTCGCGCAGGTCTTGCCCACCCTCTCCCCGCCCCGCGATCGCGACATGGGCATTGGTCTCCATCAACGCCAGCGCCTCGAGCAGGTACCGGTGCCCTTTCACCGGATAGAGGTTCCCGACCGCGACGATGAGCGGGGCGCCGGCGGGGATCGCGAGTTCGTCACGGAGTGTGGAGTCGACGCGCATGGCGGGGCGCACGCCGTTGGGGATGACGATGAGCTGCGACCGCGCGACGTGGAGATCCTCACTCATCTGCGCGGCGAGCGCGTCCGAGACGGCGACGGTCGCCTGGCTGCTGGCGACGGCGAAGCGCATGGCGAGCCGCCGGCGCACCTTCTCGGCGTAATAGCGACCGCCATGCATCGTGATCACGTGCGGGATGCCGACGGTGCGCGCTGCGCAGGCGCCGTAGACGGCCATAGAGAACTCGTGGCTGTGCGCCAGCGTGATGCGGCGCCGACGGAACGCGGACGCGATCTCTCGCGCGCATTGCGGCGAGAGCGGCGTGTCGAGCCGGTAGCGCTCGATCGCGACGTCGGTGCCCACCAACTGCGCGGTGAGCCACTCCTCGCCTTGCTCGGGAAGGAATACGGTCGTCGGGCAGCCGCGCGCACTCTGCTCGAGTGCGAGCTCGGCGACCATGCGCTCCGCGCCGCCGGGTCCCGACGACTCGATGAGATGTGCGATGCGCGCGCCACGGATGGGCGCGAAGGGATCGGTCGGCGGTCCGTTCATGTCGTCTCCCCTACGCGAGGCCGCAGTCCGGCGACCCACGCCTCGAACGCGACGGCGCTGATGGATGCGGGCACGTTCATCCGCCGCAATGCGAGCGGATCGCACAGGCCGCTGTTGAGTCCGAAGTCGAGCGTCACCGCCGTCTCGAATCCGGCGCGCCGCACGGCATCGCGGACGCGGGAGTCGAAGAGCCCGTATGGATACGAGAAGCAGCGCGCATGGACGCCGGTGCGCGAGAAGAGCTCGAGGCGACTCCCCTCCGTCTCGCGCCGCAGCTCGGCATCGGCGAGCAGGGTGAGGTTGCGATGGGTGGTCGAGTGCACCCCGATCTCGCAGCCCTCGCGCGCGGCGCGCGCGATGCGCGCCCACGAAGCCTGGCGGTGCGTGCGCGGCAGGTGATCGCGGCGCGTCGTCACGGCGCGGCTGATCGCGGTGGCGTCGCCCCCCAGGTCGGTGAGCCACCGCATGCGCTGCTCGGGCGTGGTGAGCCCGACGACGGTGGGGTCGTCCCACCAGAAACCGGTCGCCGCGGGAACGCCCGTGGGCACGAACACGGTGGCGGGCACGCCCATGTCACGAAGGATCGGCCACGCGATGTCGAACACGCCGAGGTAGCCGTCGTCGAAGGTGATGGCGGCAACCCCGCGCATCGGCCGCCCGGTGCGCACGCGCCGCGCGAAGTCGACGAGCGGGATCACCGTGTAGTGGGCGACGAGCCACGAGACCTGGAGCCGGAACTGGTCCACGTCGAGGTGGAGTGCCGGCTCACCGGACTGTGCTCGGCCCCGCGACACGACGATGTTGTGATAGCACAGGATGGCCCCGCCCTGCCGCGCGAGGCGCGCGATGGCGGTGATGCCGGCGGTCCGTAATCCGGTATAGAAGGCGGTGGCGAGCATGGTAGTTGCTGTGGTTGCACTCGCATGAGAGCAAGCATCGTACCGCCACGCGGAGCCGCACGACGCCGGGTCGCGACGAACGCCGCATGCGCAGCGCTGCTCGCATTGCTGCTCGTGGTGCCGGAGGCTCCCTCGCGGCCGGTGGCGGATGAGGACTCCACGGCGGGTGCGGACGCGGTCGCGGACGCAGTCGACGATGAACCGCGATTCTCCGCCGGCGATGATGTGGTGCTCTGGTCCGACGACTTCGACGCGCCGCCACGCGCGAGGATATTCCGCAGGCGCAGCGCAGCAGACGCGCTCGGGCGGTACATCACGCTCGGCACCGAGCACATGAGGATCGAGCCGTCCGCCGGGGTCGATGGATCAGGCGCCCTCCGCATGGACTGGCAGCCGAGGGGCGGGATGCGATGCGCCGACGACTCGCGGGTGATCGAGGCGTCGTTCGAGCCGACGCGCGAGCTGTTCGTGCAGTACTCCGTGCGGTACTCGCCGGGCTTCCGGTTTGACTGGGGCGCGGGCGGGCGCTGCAGCGGCAACGCGAAGAAGCTCTTCCTGCTCTGGGCGCGCGAGGGGTCGCGCTTCGTGTTCATCAGCGAGAACGGCGTGCTCGGAGTCGGCTCCGATCACGACCATCCGTTGTTCGCGCAGCACCGCGCGGTCGCGATGACGCCGGCGCAACTCGCCGACGGCCGCTGGCATCGCATCACGTTGCAGATCGTGCAGGCATCGGCGGCGGGCAGGGCCGATGGCTCGATCCGCGGATGGATCGACGGCGTCGAGCGCTGGCGCAGGACCGGGATCGTGACGCACAACTCAGGCGGCTACCACCTCTTCAAGATGCCCGCCACGTTCAACCAGGGCTCGCCCGTCGCGCAGAGTGAATGGGTGGACGCGCTGCGACTCTGGCGCCGCAGGTAGCGCGGACCTCCAGCACCTCGTAGGCGGCTCCCAAGTCGCGCACACTGTGCGACTTGCGCGGACGGCACGCGCACGCCCCAGAGAGAACGCCACTTTTTGGGGCTTTCCTCCTCGTGCAATAAAGTGACAAGCGACTTTGTCGGCCTCGCGAGACGCCGCTAAGTATCGGCTGTCGCTGCACACCGCAGCTCAGTCGGAGTCGTGCGTCACCGTCGGGAGAAGCGGATTCAAGGTCTCCTGGCGCGTCCACAAGCTGCTCAGAGCAAACCCGCCGAAAGGCGGCGACGCAGAGCCACGGGGCTACCGCGCAGAGCATCAGCGCCATGCCAGCCGAGCCGCCAGTGGGATCGGGGCACTCTCCCCGATACGGGCGGAATCACCGCACGGTTTTCGGCTCCTTCAGTTCCCCCCGGGAAGGAGCTCCCGTTGTCATCACACCTCACGACACTGCGTCGCGTCGCGTTCGCCGCCGTCCTGCTCACAGGCTGCGACCAGGCCGTCGACACCGTCTCCTCGCCGACGGACCCCTCGACGGGCCAGGCACAAGCGCTGATCACCGTGCAACCGGGCAGCCACACCGCCGCCGTCGGAGACACGACGCAGTACACCGCCGTGGTGAAGGACGCCGCAGGCGCCACGCGCACCGACATCAACCTGACGTGGAAGACGTCGAACGCCGCCATCGCCACCGCGGCGACGAACGGCAAGATCCGCGCGCTCAAGGCCGGCAAGACCAACGTGTCGGTGACGGCGCTTGGCAAGACCGTCTCGGTGCCGCTCACCGTGATCGCGAGGACCGATACGGCCGCTCCCGCTCCGACACCGACGCCGACGCCAACTCCCACCCCGACGCCCACACCGACGCCCACACCGACGCCCACGCCGCCAGTCGGCAGCTCGGAGCCGGCGTTCACCTCCGGCGTGCACACCGCCCTCTGGACCGATGACTTCGAGGGCATCACGAGCGACGCCGGCCTCTACTCGCGCTACATCACGCAGAACGGCGAGAGCGGCCTGCACCTCGACGGCGCCGGCGGGCTCAACGGCTCGCGCGCGCTGCGCATCGACTGGAAGGCGAAGTCCGGCTGCACGGACGACTCGCACTTCATCGAGAAGGGCTTCACGCCGTCGCAGGAAGTCGTGATCCAGTACTCGATCCGCTACCAGCAGGGCTTCGTGTTCGACTGGATCGGCCGCGGCGGCGCGTGCTCGGGCAATGCGAAGAAGCTGTTCTTCCTGTGGGCGGGCGCGGGCTCGCGCTTCGACTTCATCAGCGAGAACCACTTCCTCGGAGTCGGCTCGGACCACGATCACCCGTTGTTCGCGCAGAACCAGGGCACGGCGGTCCGCCCGGAAGACCTGGCTGACGGCAACTGGCACCGCATCACGCTGCGCGTGCGCCAGAGCTCGACGCCCAGCACGAAGGACGGCTACATCCATGGCTGGGTGGACGGGGTCCAGAAGTGGCGCATCGACAACGTCGCCAGCAACGCGAGCGGCGGCTGGACGCTGTTCAAGTTCCCGGCGACGTTCAACCAGGGCTCCCCGGTGAACCAGAGCGAGTGGGTGGACGACCTCAGGGTCTGGAGGCCGTAACGAGGTTGACGACCGAGCGGGACTTCCCGCTCGAGGAGCGCTCGAGTCGCGGCAACCTGACGAACTCGATGCGCATCGCCGGTCCCAGGCGGTCATGGAGGCCGCGTTGCAACTCGGCGAGTTCGCCGGGTTCCAGCGCGGCCTCGCTGACCATCTCGACCCGCACATGGTCGGTCGCATCCTGCACGATGCGCGTCTCGGTGAGCGACGCGACGGCCTTGAAGATCGGGTCGAGCCGGCCGACGCGGTGTCCCTCGGGCGTGACGAGCACGTCGTCCTCGCGCCCGAGGATCTCCGTGAGCGCCGGGAACGGCGAGCCGCATGCGCAGGGCGTGCTGTCGGCGCGCACGGCGAGGTCGCCCGTGGCGTAGCGGATGAACGGCATCACCGGGTTGATGAATCCCGTGGCGACGATCTCGCCGGTCTCGCCGGCGCGCACCGGGCGTCCGTCGCGGACGACCTCGACCACGCCGTAGTCGGAGTTGCAGTGATAGAGCCCCTCGCGGCACTGCGTGATGAGGGCCGCCATCTCCGCGGCCCCATAGTGATCGAACACCGGGCAATCGAACGCCTCCTCGAGCAGCGCGCGCACGGGCGCGCTGAGCGTCTCCGACGACGTGACGATGGCGCGCGGGCGGATGCGCGTGTCGCCGTGCGCGATGAGGTGGCGCGCGATGGGCGCGATGCTCGATGGATAGCTGTCGATGAACTCCGGTCGGAAGCGCGCGAGCGCATCGGCGTAGGCGCCGACTGTCCCGGGGCCGATATGATATGATGAGCAGAGCATCGCATGCCCCGCGACGTTGTACCTCCAATACGGAGGCGCGGAGCGGCCAGGCGGGACGATGACCCGGCCGGCGAAGGTCGCCACGCGCGAGCGCATGCCGAGGCCAGCGGATTCGAGGAAGCGCGCGAAGAAGGCGTAGTTGCGCTGGAGCGTCGGACGGTCGCAGTACACGGTGAGCGGGGTGCCGGTGGTGCCACCCGTGTGCACCTCGAGCCATGTGGATTCGCCGATCGCGGTCGAAGCGGCCGCACGACCGGCGGCGCGCACCTCCGCCTTGCTCAGCAACGGGATCGACGACAGCTCGCCGAGCGCACGCAGTTCACGGCCGGGGATGCGATCGGCGTACAGCGGCACGGTCGCGCGCGCGCGACGCAGCACGCGGTTCAGCTCGTCGAGCTGTCGTTGCTGCACCACCGCAGCCGGCGCCCACTGCGTGTCGCGAATCGCGGCGAGGGTCCGTCGCTGTCCCGCGCCATAGCGCTGGCGACGCAGGTGTGCTCCGTACGCGGAGATCATCGCGTGCTGCATCCATACCGGCGCGGCGAAGTACGCTCGTGTCACGAGGCTCGTCATGCGCGTGTGGAGGGGCACGAAGCGCGCCAGCGGCGCCGTTCGTTGCGCGCGCGACACGCACGCGCACCACCTCGGTGCAACCGCGCTCGCGGCCGCGTCCTTGCATTGCACGTCTGCCATGTGCGGATTCGTAGGCGGTATCCACCGCAGGGATGTCGATGATGCCGACGTGCGCGCGTTCGCTCGCGCGGTGCGGACGCTCGCGCACCGCGGACCCGATGACGAGCGCGTCACGGTGATCCCCGAGGCGCGCGCGGTGCTCGCGTTCCGGCGCCTCTCCATCATAGACAGGGAAGGCGGCGCCCAGCCGATGTCCAGCGGCACCGGGCAGCACCTCGTCTTCAACGGCGAGATCTACAACCATCGCCAGGTGCACTCGTCACTGCGCGCGCGCGGCACGGAGTTCCGCTCGCGCTCGGACACCGAGGTGCTGCTGCAGTCGTTGCGGCTCGACGGCATCGACGGCCTGGCGTCGCTGAAGGGCATGTTCGCCTTCGCGATGCTGGACATGGTGCGCGGCGAGCTGCTGCTGGCGCGCGACCGGCTCGGCATCAAGCAGCTCTACTATATCGATACGCGCGCCGGGTTCTTCTTCGCCTCCGAGCCCAAGGCGCTGCTCGAGTTGCCCGGCGTGCACGCGGCACTCGACGAGTCGCAGCTGCCGCGGTACTTCGTGTTTCGCTGCGCGCCCTCTCCGGCGACCTTGTACAAGGGGATCACGCGGCTCGAGGCGGGCACGGCGCTGCGCTACGACCTGCGCACCGGTCGCCGCACGACGCGCCGCTACTGGCACTATCCGCCGCCGGCCCGCCCCACCGACGTCGTGCCGCTGCGCGAGGCGGTCGACGAGTTCGAGGAGTCGCTGCTCGAAGCCGTGCGACGGCGCCTCGTCGCGGACGTGCCTGTCGGCGCGTTCCTCAGCGGCGGACTCGATTCATCGCTCGTCGTCGCCGCGATGCGGCGGCTTGGCCACGCCGACATCCAGACGTTCACCGCGACATTCCCCGGATCGGCGGACGACGAGGCGGCATATGCGCGGCGCACGAGCGCGCGCTTCGGCACGCAGCACCACGAGCGCGCCGTCACCGGCGCCGACTGCCTCGCCGCACTGCCGCGGTGGACCGAGCTCAACGACGATCTCGTCGCCGACGCGTCGAGCATCCCGCTGCTGCTGGTCAGCGACCGCGCACGTGCGGCTGGTTGCCTCGTGATGCTGGCCGGCGAGGGCGCCGACGAGTTGTTCGGCGGCTACGGCTCCCAGCACAAGTTCGTGATGCTGCACCGGCTCTCGCTGCTGCTGCCGTCGCGGGCCGCGCGCGCGCGCCTCGTCGACGCGGCGCTGCATCTCAACCTGCTCGCCCACCAGGACGTGCCGCGGCTGCGCGAGTACTTCGAGCGGAAGGGACCCTACATGGGCGCCGCCGCACTCGCCGGCGAGACGGACCTGCGGCCGCTGCTCGCCGACTTCGTCGCCAACGGCAGCGGACCGCGCGCGCGCGGCGACTCGCTCGCGGACCTCTGCCGTTTCGATTTCGGGACGCGCATCCCCGACGACCTGCTCGTGCGCACCGACCGCGCGACGATGGGCGCGTCGATCGAGACGCGCGTGCCCTTCCTCGACCACGACCTCATCGAGCTCGTGAACCGGATGCCGCGCGCGACGCGCATGATGCCGGGCATCAGCAAGGTCGCGCCGCGACTCCTCGCCCGGCGATGGGGAGTGCCGCGTCAGACGATCATGCACCGCAAGATCGGGTTCCAGTTGCCGCTCGGCGCATGGTTCCGCGGGCCGATGCGCGGGTTCTGGGACGTCGTGCTGCGCGAGCGCGCGGTGCCGGGCATCCAGTACGACGAGGTCGCGCGGATCCACGACGCGCACCTCGCGGGCCGCGGCTCCCACGAGGAGATGCTGTGGCGGGTTGCCGCGCTCGAGTCGTGGCACCGCCGCTGGATCGCGGGCACCGCCGGAGACGCGGCGCGCGCTCCCCTGCCCGACCCTGTCACGACCACGACCGACGAACGCGCTCCGGCGCTGGCACACTCATGATAGACCGTCCTCGCGATCGGCTGCTCACCTTGGTGAAGGAAGACGGCGGGCGTTCGGGCGCTCGCGAGCCCGTCCAACGGCGGCCGCGACTGCTCCTTCTCTCGCAGACGCTGCCCTTCCCGCCGGACGGCGGCGTCAACATCCGGATCTACAACATCCTGCGCCTGCTGGCGCGCACGCACGACGTCACGCTGCTCTGCTTCATTCGCCGCGCGGAGCGGAAGGCACCGGGTGCGGTCGCGGCAGGCATCGCCGGGCTGCTGCCCTACGCCGATGTCGCGGTGTTCCCGATCCCGCAGGAGTACAGCCGCCTGCGCTTCGTGTGGGACCACCTGCGCAGCGTGGTCATGCGTCGCGCCTACACCTGGTACGCCTACGACTCGCACGCCTTTGCCGAGCGGCTCCAGGCGCTCCTCGCCGAGCGACGGTTCGATGTCGTGCAGCTGGACAGCCTCGACCTCGCCTGCTACCTGCCCACGCTCACCGGCATCCCCGTGGTCTGCGTGCACCACAACGTGGAGTCCATGCTCCTGCATCGCCGGGCGCAACTGGAGAGGAGCGCGGTGCGTCGCTGGTACCTGCACCACCAGGCGCGGCTACTCACGCGCCTCGAGCGGGACTGGTGCGCGCGCGTCGCGCTCAACGTCGCCGTGTCGGACGCCGACCGGCTGGCGCTGCAATCAGGAGCGCCGGGCGGGACGTATGCGACGGTGCCCAACGGAGTCGACACCGAGCGCTTCCAGCCCACCCGCGCGAACGAACAGGGGATCGTGTCCACCGGCGGCCTCAACTGGTTCCCGAACGCCGATGCGCTTCGCCACTTCTGTGACGACATCCTGCCGCGCGTGCGCGCCCTCGCGCCCACGACGGACGTGCGCTGGATCGGCCGGGCCGGCGACGCCGACCGCGAGCGAGCGTGGGCTGAATCACGGGTGCACCTGACCGGGTACGTGGACGACATCCGCCCGCTGGTGCGCGACGCCGCGTGTTTCGTCGTGCCCCTGCGCGTCGGCGGCGGCACGCGACTCAAGATTCTCGACGCGTGGGCGATGGGGAAGGCGGTGGTGAGCACCTCCGTCGGATGCGAGGGGCTCAGGGCGGAGGACGGCCAGAACATCCTGATCCGTGACGACCCGCAGGAGTTCGCCGAGGCGGTGGTCCGGGTGCTGCGCGACCCGGCCCTGCGCGCGCGGCTCGGCGCCGCCGGACGCCGCACGGTCGAGGAGGCCTACAGCTGGGACGTGATCGGCGCAGGGCTGCGAGGCGCCTTCGACGCGCTGCGACGTCGGCGACTCACGCGCACCATGCAGGCCACGTGATGGCGACGGCATCCCGCAAGCCATGGGACGGGCTCCGGATCGCGCTCGCGGCCGCGCTGCTCGCGTCGGTATGGCGCGTGCAGGACCTCTTCCCGCCCCTCGCACCGCTCAAGCTGCCCACGCTGATGGTGCTCGTGCTGATCGCGCTGATGGTGGTGAGCCCGCGCGAGCAGGCGCGTGCCGCGCTCGTGAGCCGTCGCCGCGTCATGCAGGGCCTGTACGTCCTGATCGCGCTGGCCGTCCTGAGCATCCCGACGAGCCTCTACTTCGGGCTGAGCGTCGAGTACCTGGTCAAGAACATCATCCCCTCGATGTTGCTCGCCATCGCCGCGGCCGCTGCTGTCTACACGGTGTCGGACGCCCGCCGCGTCGCCGCCATCCAGGTAGGCGGCGCCGTGCTGTATGCGATCGTGATCCTCGCGCGGTTCGACGTCGGCGAGGGAGGCCGCCTCGGCAGCCTCGTCTACTACGACGCCAACGACCTCGGCATGCTGCTGGTCTGCATGCTGCCGGTGGCGCTCTACTTCGTCGGCAACGCGCCGCGCGGGTGGCAGCGCGTGGCCGCCGTGGCGGCCATCGGGCTCTTTCTCGCGACCATCGTCAAGACCGGCTCGCGCGGCGCGTTCGTGGCGCTCATCGGCGTCGTGATCTACATGCTGCTCCGCTACACGACCGTGCACTGGAGCCGGAGGCTGGTGACGGTCGCGGCCCTCGCGGTGGTGTTCGTGGCGTCGACCGGCGCCCAGTACTGGGACGCCGTCCGCACGATCCTCGAGCCGAAGACCGACTACAACTGGATCGGCAAGTCCGAGGGTGGCCGGATGGCCATCTGGAAGCGCGGCATCGGGTACATGGCGGACCGGCCGCTCACGGGCGTCGGACTCGCCGCGTTCCCCACGGCCGAAGGCACCATCTCGCCGCTCGCCGACCGGCAGATGTTCGGTCGCGGGGTGAAGTGGTCGGCGGCGCACAACTCGTTCGTGCAAGTCGGCGCCGAGCTCGGCGTGCTGGCGCTCGTGGTCTTCACTGCGACGGTGTTCGGCGCGCTGCTGATGATGGGGCGACTTGCCCGCGACGCCCTGGCCCGCGGGGACCGTGGCATCGCCGCGTTCGCCCGTGCGCAGGGTGCGGTGATGGTGGGTTACCTCGTGGCCGGGTTCTTCCTCTCGCAGGCGTACGCGCCGTTCCTCTTCGTGTCGCTGGGCTTGATCGTCGGGTTCGACGTCGCGGTCCGGCTCTCCTGGCGCAACGCCGCGCTGGCACGGGCATGACGACACCCACCGGCGCGCCGCGCGGCGTGCCCACGCGTGTGCTGGTGACGGACGGTGACTCGCGGACCGCGCTGGCATGCGTGCGGTCGCTCGTGGCCGCGGGTCACGAGGTCTGGAGCGCCGGCGAGCATCGGCTCACGCTCTCCGGCGTCTCGCGCGGCGTCCATGCCGAGCGCGTCTTCGCGTCGGCGCTCGATGACCCCGCGGCCTTCGCCCGCGAGGTGAGCCTCGTCGCGCAGCGGAACCGGATCGACGTGCTGCTCCCCGTCTCCGATGCCTCCGTCGATGCGCTGCTCCTGCACCGCGACAGGCTTCCGCCGCGGGTCGCGCTGCCGCTGCCACCGCGGGATGTGTTTCGCGCGGGCACCGACAAGGCGGGGATGATGGCGATGGCGCGCGCCGCGGGTTTCGCGGTGCCGGCGTCGTCGCTGGTCGCGCGCGCCGAAGACCTCGACGCCGCAATGGAACGTGCGGTGTTCCCGGCGATCCTCAAGCCGCATCGCTCCGTCGTCACGGACGCCAGCGGTCGATGCCACAAGCTCGACGTGGAGTATGTCGAGACCGCCGACGCGCTGCGTGAGGCCGTGCGCCGGCTTCCCGCCGATGCGTTCCCGGCGATGCTCCAGGAGCGGATCCGCGGACGCGGCGAGGGACTCTTCGCGCTCCGCTGGAACGGCCACACGGTCGCTTCGTTCGCGCATCGACGGTTGCGGGAGAAGCCACCCGCCGGCGGCCTCAGCGTGTATCGCGAGAGCATCGTGCCCGACGAGGTGCTCGTCGCGCGCACCGAGGCGCTGCTCGGGGCACTCGACTGGCAGGGCGTCGCGATGGTGGAATGCAAGGTGGATCGCGACACCGGGGAGCATGTGTTCATGGAACTCAACGGCCGCCTCTGGGGCTCGCTGCAGCTCGCGATCGATGCGGGCGTGGACTTCCCCGCCCTGCTCGTGGCCTGCGCGACCACCGGCACCGCTGCGCCGCAGCGCGCGTACAAGGCCGGCGTGCGCAGCCGCTGGTGGTGGGGCGACGTCGACCATCTGTACGCGCGGCTCGCCAAGTCGGCGAGCCGGCTCCATCTCGAGGCGCCGTTCCCGTCACGGGCCCGCGTGCTGCGGGACTTCCTGCGCCTGCCGTCGCGCGACGAACGCGCGGAAGTCGAGCGCTGGGCCGACCCGCTGCCCGGCGTGCTCGAGGCCGCGCGACGACTCAGCGTCGCTCGACGGACGCGGGCTCGAGCGCGATAGCGACTTCGTCCCACGCGCGGTGAGTCTCGCTCACCGCCAGGGGCTTGGCGGGCATCGGGTGCGGCGGCGGACCCACCACCGAATCGAGCGCGCCGAAGAACGCGGCGGCGCGCGCGCGACGGCTGAAGCGCTGGTCGATCGCCACGGGCGTTCCGCGCTCGCCACGCTCGAACTGCTCGTACCGACGCTTGATGGCCTCGGCGACGCCCTCGACATCGGAGGACGAGATGACCTGTGCCGCGCTGCCGCGCAGCAGGCGTGCGACCGCGCCGTCCTGCTCGGCGAGTGCGAGGATCCATGCATCGAAGCGCATGTACTCGTAGAGCTTCCCGGGGATTACCATGTCGGCATCCTGCGGCAGCATCACGAGCATCGAGGCGCCGGTGAGGAACCGGATCGCCTCCGAGCGTGGCCGCGTCGACAGCACGCGCACATAGTCGCCGACGCCGCACTCGGCCGCGATCGTCTCGACGGGCACGCCGTCGGCGCGATCGACCAGGCCCATGAGGTCGATGCCGATCCGTTCCGGAGGAAGCCCCAGCTCCTCGACGACCTTCGCGAGCGCCAGGAAGAGCGACCGCGGGTCCCGGTTGAAATAGATCGTTCCCGCGTACGCGATCACGAACCGGTCGCGTGGCGCCGGCGGCGGCAGCGGGTCCTCGTCGTAGCCGTTGGGCACGTCCAGGATGCGCGAGCGCGGGTACAGCTGGCGCATGGCCTCGCCCACCGGCGCGGAGTTGGCGACGACGAGCGCGGACTCCGCGACCGTGCGACGCTCCTCGTGCGCGTTCAGGCGCAGCATCACCGGGCTCGCGAGCGACTCCGGCATCCGCTGGATGACGCTCCACGGGTCGCGCAGGTCGATGATGAGCGGGATGCCGGTCGCGCGCTTGACATGACGGCCGGCGATGCAGGCGCTGTACGGCGGTCCACAGCCGATCACCGCCTTGTACCTGTCGCGATCGGCGGAAAGGGTCTCGAGCGCGGCCTTGGCGGCATCGCGCGCCCAGCGCCGCTGGCGCAGGTGATGGACATAGGAGAAGTAGGCGCGCAGCAGGTCACGTCCGCTGCCCGCAGCCCGCACGCCCTCGGCGGAGAGCGACTCGGCGGCGTCCGGCGCGCGCGGAACGATCTTCCGGTATGCGCGGGCGAGGCCGTCCTCGAGCGTCTCGAACCAGAGCGGGCGGTCGGGCACGCCGATGCGGCGGAGCCCCGGGGGCAAGTCTGCGAGCCGCTCGGGATCGGGCGACTCGATCGAAGCCTCGTCGCGCATGATCACGTCGAGCTGCCAGCCGCGCTCGGCGGCGTGGCGCGCGAACTTCTGCCAGCGCAGGCTGCCGATCGCGGGGTCGGGCGGAAAGTGATAGCTGATGAGCAAGAGACGACCGCGCGACGCCGGCGCCGGGCGATCGATCGCGGCGCCCGCGGCATCCGCGGCGACCACGGCCATCGGTTCGACGGCGGCACCATCGCCGCGCAGGAGTTCGACGACCTCCCGCAGCTTCGGGCGATGGAATGCGAGGACCATGGCGCCGTACGCGAACGCGCCGGCGAGGACGAGTATCGCGAGTTGCCACGCCTCGGCGAGCGAGGCGGGAAGCGCGTAACGGACCAGGGCGACGGCGGCGGCCATGACCGCCGTGGCGACGGCCGCAGGCGCGAGCGAACGGGCGTATGAGTGCATGGAGAGGCTGATGGAGGCGCGAAGGAAGCGCAGGTAGGTGGCGCCGGAGAGCAGCGGGAACGCGACTGCCCAGGCAAGGGCGACGCCGGAGGTCCCGCCCCACGTCGCACCGGCGATGAAGAGCGGCACGAGCACGACGAGCATGAGGAGGTTGAACTGCATGCTCTGGCGCGCGCGGCCGGTGTAGACGAGCAGTTGCGGCAGGATCACGAAGATGCAGCGGGCGGCCGCGTAGATGGCGAGCAGGCGCATCGGCGCGATGGCCGCCACCCACGCGTCCCCGAGCGCGACGTTGACGATGAGGTCGGCGACGAGCGCGACGCCGATGCAGATGGGCATCGTGATGAGCGCGAGGCCCTCGGTGAGCCGGTAGACGTAGCGACGCAGCGCGACGTGGTCGTGCTGCACCTTCGAGAAGATCGCCGGCGTCACGCGGCCCATGAGCGCCGCGACGCGCTCGACGGCGATGCTCGCGATGACCCACGCGAAGCTGTACGCGCCGAGCGCGACGGTGCCGAGCATGCGGCCGACGACGACCATGTCGGCGGTGGAATAGAAGTACCACGCGACCTGCCCACCGAACACCTGGGCGCCGAACGTGAGCGAACCCTCGAGCTCGGCCACGCGACGGGGGAACCGCACCGGGTGCGGATACAGCAGCACGAGCGCCACCGTGCTCACGGCCACGCCGGTGAGGGCGCCGAACACCAGCGACCAGTGGCGAAGGCCGAGCAGGGCGTAGCCGAGCGTGGAAAGCGAGGTGACGATCGCCTCGGCGCCATCGACCCAGGCGATCTGCCGGAACCGGAGCGC
This sequence comes from Gemmatimonadaceae bacterium, assembly GCA_035538035.1. Classification (GTDB taxonomy): domain Bacteria; phylum Gemmatimonadota; class Gemmatimonadetes; order Gemmatimonadales; family Gemmatimonadaceae; genus Pseudogemmatithrix. The sequence goes on from DATLLD010000153.1 coordinate 31,585, forward strand.
GCGCGTCAGCATGGCGCGTCGCATGACCTGGATGCCGCGCAACACGAACGAGACGCTGAGCGCCATCACGATCCACTGCACCACGGGTTCGCGGAAGAACACCGCGATCAGGCCGGCGGCGCCGACGGTGAGTGCCGCGATGCCGGCGGAGATCATGATCGCGGCGCCACCCAACCGCGACGCGAGCCGGTCGCTGAGGTCGGGCGCCTGGATCATCGTGGCGGCGAGCCCGATGTCCGACGTCAGTTGGGCGAGCCCGATGAACACCATCGCCATGCCGAAGAGCCCGAACTCCTGAGGCGTGAGCAGCCGGGCGATGACGAGGGTGATGGCCCACGTGATGAGCGAGCTGAACCACTTCACGCCGCCGGTCCAGGCGATGCCGCGGGCGAGCGAACGGTCGAGGTGGCTGCCACTGGTCATGTCGCCGACAGGGAGCAAGAGCGGGGCCAGCAGCGGACGCGCCATGAATTGCGGCAGTCGCGACGCACGCGCGGCGTGGCACTTCCGTCGCAGCTGTCGCGCGCGGGCGACCGCGGGCGCCCCGCTGCAGTTCGGCGCGCACGACGCCGCGTGATGCGGCCATGAGAGGCGTCGACCGCGAGACCGCCACATCGAGCGCGTGCGCGCCACAAGACGGCACGCAACTTGACTGGGACCAGGTCATGACGTCGCTCGGAGCACCCATCATCGCGGACCGCACGCTGCGCGCCTCCTTCATCGGGCTCGTGCAGAGGCACCCGAACCAGGGCAAGCCGCCGGAGTTCCCCGTCGACGAGGCGCACGAGCCTCACCTGCGCGCGGCGACCGACTGGCTGGTGCGAGCGCAGGACGCCACGCCCACCGGCGGAATCGCGCGGGGGTTCAGTCACGCGCATCATCGCTACTTCCGCGCGCGCGGCTGGCAACCGGAGTATCCCGAGACCACGGGCTACATCATCCCCACGCTCTTCGCGCTCGCTGATCGCCTCGGGCGCGAGGAACTCGCGGCGCGCGCCCTGCTCGCGGCCCACTGGGAGTGCGCGATGCAGCTGCCCGATGGCGCCGTGCAGGGCGGCGTGGTCGGGCAGGATCCATCGCCGTCCGCATTCAACACGGGACAGGTGATCTTCGGATGGCTCGTGGCGTTGCAGCGCTCCGGCGACATCCGATTCGCCGAGGCGGCGCAATCGGCGGCGCGCTTCCTCGCGGCGACGATCGACCGCGACGGCATCTGGCGACGCGGGCACTCGCAGTTCGCGCTCGAGGGCGCCACGCTCTACAACACGCGCACGGCGTGGGCCCTGCTCGAGACGGCGCAGGTCGTCGACGCGCCCGGCGCACGCGATGCCGCAGCCCGCTCCCTGCGCGCCGCGACGCTGCGCCAGCACGCGAGCGGATGGCTCCCGGCGTGCTGTCTCAACCGGCCGGAGCAGCCCCTGCTCCACACGCTCGCATACGCGATCACCGGCTTGCTGGAGGGCGGGCGGCTGCTCGGCGACGATCGCAGCATCGCGGCCGCCGCGGCCGCCGCCGCGGCGCTCGCGGACCAGGTGGATGCCTCCGGGCGACTCGCCGGCCGCTACTTCGCCGACTGGCGCCGGGCCGTGAGCTGGAGCTGCCTCACCGGCGAGGCGCAGATGGTCACGGCGTGGCTGCGCCTGCATGCGATCACGGGCGACTCGAAGTGGCTCGAGCCGGTCGCTCCCGTGCTGCGACACCTCAAGGGCACGCAGGATCGGGACTCGACGGTGCCGGGGATCGCCGGCGGCATCAACGGGGCGGATCCCATCGATGGCGACTACTGCGCGCACGAGACGCTGAGCTGGGCGACCAAGTTCTTCGTCGATGCGATGCTGCTGGACGAGCGGCGGCACGGTCATGCGCCGTCCGCGAGCCCCCCGGCGCTGCTGGGCTGACCGATGACTCGCGTCATGCACGTGCTCGCGCCGGCTCCCGTCGGCGGGCTCGAGCGCGTGGTGCAGGCGCTCGCCTCCGCGCAGCGCGATGATGCGTCGTGCGAACAGGTCACGCTGCTGGCACTGCTCGCCGCGGGCGATGACGGCGCGGAGGAGTTCCTCATGCCGCTGCGCGCACGGGGCGTGGATGTCCACCTGGTTGTTACGCCCCCGCGCTCCTACCGGCAGGAACGCGCGGCCCTCGCGGCGCACGTCAGGCGACATCGTCCGATGATCGTGCACACGCACGGCGCGCACGCGGACGTTATCGCGGCCGGCATCGGGCACGAGTGCGGCGCCGCGACCGTGACGACGATGCACGGGCTCGTGGGCGGCGACTGGCGCAATCGCGGCTATGAATGGCTGCAACGGCGCGCCTGCCGCGGTCGTGACGCCGTCGTGGCCGTGGCGCGGCCGCTCGCGACGCGACTGATCGCCGGCGGCATCGCCCCCGAGCGCATGCACGTGGTGCGCAACGCCTGGCGGAGCGCGACGCAGCCGCTCTCGCGCGAGGAGGCGAGGCGCCGGCTCGGGCTCGACGCGTCCGCGTTCGTGCTGGGCTGGGTGGGGCGACTCACGCCGGAGAAGGGTCTCGACGTGCTGCTGCGCGCCTGCCCGGCGCTCGCGACATTCGCCTGCCACGTCGCCGTGCTCGGCGAGGGAAGTTCGCAGCGCGAGCTGCAGCGCCTCGCGGGCCACGTGGGACTCGGGTCCAAGCACTCCATCTCGTGGCATGGCCGCGTGAGCGATGCCGCGCGCCTCCTCACGGCGTTCGACGTCCTGGTGATCAGCTCGCGCACCGAGGGCACACCGATGGTCCTGCTCGAGGCGATGGCCGCGCATGTCCCCGTGATCGCCACGCGCGTCGGCGGCATCCCGGACATCGTGGGCGAGGACGAGGCGCTGCTGGTGCCGAGTGAGGACCCTGCCGCGCTCGCGCAGGCGATCGGAGCGGTGCGGGCCGACCCTGCGGCGGCGCACCAGCGCGCCACCGACGCCCATGCGCGTCTCCAGCGCGAGGGCGACACGGCGCGCTGGGTGGCGCGCTACCGATATGTGTACGAGGCGGCGCGCGCCGTCAGCGCGCGCCCTTCCGCCCGAGCATGACCGGCAGGGTGCGCGCCATGATGCGCAGATCCTCGGTGAGCGACTGCTTCCCGATGTACTCGAGGTCGTACTGCAGCTTGCGCTTCGCGTCCTCCTCGCACTGGTCGTAAGCGAGGTTCACCTGCGCCCAGCCCGTGATGCCGGGCCGCACCAGCTGCCGTCGCGCGTAGCGATTGATGCGACCGCGCAGTCGCGCGAAGATCGCCGGCTGCTCCGGGCGCGGCCCCACGACGTTCATCTCGCCGCGCAGCACGTTGAAGAGCTGCGGCAACTCGTCCACGCGGTACTGGCGCAGCACCCGTCCCACCGCCGTGATGCGCGCGTCACCGGCGCTCGCCCACCGCTCGGTCTGGTCCTGCTGCACCTGCATCGTGCGGAACTTGTAGATACGGAACGGCTGCCCACCGAGGTCGCGGCGCCGCGTGCCCGTGTCGGGTGCGCTGCCGCGGCGCCGGCGATCGAGACCGATCCGCGTCTGCGTGAACCGCACCGGTCCCGGCGATGTCATCTTCACGATGGCCGCGATGAGGCACATCACCGGCACCATGACGATGATCCCCACGAGCGCGACGAGGATGTTCAGGAACCGGCGACTGCCGCCCTCGCGCGGCACGGGAAGCGTGAGGTCGGCGATTAACTGGTCTTCGCGTGCGCGCTCCGGTGCGCGCGAAGTTGGTTGCGTCTGCTCGCTCGGGGCGTTGACCGGATAAGCGCGTGTCGTCATGCCCGCTGCAAGGGCAATCCCCGTGCCGACCGATGTAGCGGTGCGGAGGGATGCCCGCGCGCGACACCGCCCTGACTTCAAGCGGAATTACGCGACCGCCGCGCGCGCGCGGCGCGTCGGCGTCGCCTCAGGCGTCGAAGCGGGGAAGCGACAGCGTGAAGTGGAAGCGCGAGCCGTGCTCGGGCCGGGAGTCGAGCAGCAACTCCGCACCCATCGCCGTGACGAGCCGGCGGCACACCTGCAGCCCGAGGCCGGAACGGGAGAAGCCGTGCGCCTGACCCGCGGCGGCGACGGGGAATGGGTCGAGCAGCGCACGCGCCGCGGCCTTGGAGATGCCCCGCCCCGTGTCACGCACGGCGAAGCACGCGCGCATGCCGTCGCCATCGACGGGCCGCGCCTTCATCTCCACGGTGCCCTGGTCGGTGTACTTCACCGCGTTGGTGACGAGGTTGAGGAGCACGCGCTCGATGGCCCGCGGGTGCCCCTGGCGGCGCCCCTCGACGCTCGACGAGACGTCCAGGCGCAGTCCCTTGGCGAGGGCCATTGGCCGCGCGAGCTCGGCGACGGTCTCCAGCACCGGCGCGACGTCGAACGCGACCGCCGTGCCCGCGAGTTCCCCGCCGCCGCGCGCGACGTCCACGACGTCGTCCGCCACGACGCACAGCGAGCGGACGGCGCCGAGGATCAGCCGCAGTTGTTGCCGCTGGAGCGGATTGAGGGGACCGAAGCGCCCTCCCTCGAGCAACTCCGCCAACACGAGCACCGAGGAGAGCGGCGTGCGGAAATCATGGGCCATCTCGATCACGAGGTCGAGCGCCCTCGGCTCCGCGAAGACCTCGGCGGGGCCAGACGCGGGAGGGGCCGCGAGCGTGAGCGCGCGGACACCCTCCACGGTGGAGGTCATAGCGCCTGCTGCCCCCGGTTCTCCTGAGCCGCCGTCGCCGGCGGTGCCACCGGCGAGAGCAGGCCCTGGGTGGGCGTGCGTTGCAGCCCATGCCGCTCCATCAGCCGGTAGAGCGTCGTACGGTCGACGCCGGCCAGCCGCGCCGCACCGGACATGTTGCCCTTCGTCCGGCCGACGAGCGTCGTGAGGTAGCGCGTCTCAAAGAGCGCGAGCACGCGATCGCGCGCGTCGTGGTACGGCTCCTCGAAGCTGGTGGCGCCGAGCGCGACGTTCGCCGGGCTCTCCTGCTCGGACGGCTCGTCGAGCATCAGCAGGTCATCGGGCTCGATCGCCTTCCCCGGCTCGGTGAGCACGGCGATGTTCTCGATCACGTTCTGCAGCTCGCGCACGTTGCCGCGCCAGGCGTGCGACGCGAGGGCAAGCTCGGCGGCGGGGCTGAACACGGGCGGCTGCGAGCCCTTCTCGCGATGGCGCGCCCAGAACCGCTCGAGGAAGTGCCGCGCGAGCACGGGGATGTCGGCCGGCCGCTGGCGCAGCGGCGGCAAGTGGATGCGGACGACGCGCAACCTGTAGAAGAGATCCTCGCGAAGGTCGCCGCGCGCCACGAACACCTCGGGGTCGCCATTGGTGGCGGCGATGAACCGCACGTTGACGATGGCGTCGGTCTTCTCGCTGCCGACGCGCCGCACGATGCCGTCCTGGATCACGCGCAGCAGCTTCGCCTGGCTGGACTTCGGCATCTCGACGAGCTCGTCGAGGAAGAGCGTGCCGCCATCGGCCATCTCGAGCAGGCCCGGCTTGTCGCGCACCGCGCCGGTGAAGGCGCCCTTGCGGTGGCCGAACATCTCGGACTCGAGCAGCATCTCCGGAAGCGCCGCGCAATTGACGGCGACGAACGGCTTGCCGGCGCGGTTGCTCTTCTGGTGGATGTAGTGCGCGAACATCTCCTTGCCGCTGCCGCTCTCGCCGGTGATGAAGACGGACGCATCCGTGGTCGCGACCTTCGCCGCGAGGTCGACGGCGCGCCGGAACACCGGCGTCGTGCCGAGCAACGTGACGCTCTCGTCGGTGGGCACCTCCCGGATCACCTGGCCGAGGCCCGGCGTCGAGCGCCGGCTCAGCACCGCATGCGCGCCGCGGCCGACGAGCAGCTGCAGGTGCGTCGCCGAGAACGGCTTCGGCAGATAGTCCCACGCGCCCTCGCGCAGCACGTCCACGTTGGATGCGACGGACGGCTCGCCGGTGGTCATGACGACGAGCGTGTCGGGATTCGTCAGCAGCGCGGCGCGCATCAGCGCCAGCCCGTCGACCTTCGCCATGCGCAGGTGGATCAGCGCGATGTCGAACGCACGTCGCCGAAGGAGCGTCTGCGCCTCGTCGCCGCGCGCGACCGTGGTGACGTCGTAGCCTTCCTGGCGCAGCGCGGTGGCGCAGGCCTCGCGCAGCGCGTGGTCCTCCTCGGCGACGATCACGCTGATCGTCGCGTTCTGGCTATGGGGTGCGGCGCGCAGCGCGGACTTCTCGCGCGCGGCGATCGAGTCCTGTGATGCCGGGTCGGCGTATCCGGTGCCGCGGCCACTGTCGGTTGGGTTCCACGCTCGGTTCACTCGTGCCTCTCGTTGTCAGGGATATGAGTCTCGTGGCGAGCAAACGAGGCATGAATCGGGCCACCGCGTCGCATGCGTGCACCGCCTGTTTCGCATGCGCGTTGCACCACTTCACCCCAAACCACGCGATGTGGCGGCCCCGCATTGGAGCAATCGCGTGTGCGGCGCGCGAACGCCACGTGCGATGCCGTCGCGACCCGATGCGCGAGTCTCGCGATGCACGCAGGTGCCGGTCACGGCGGTATCGGACTTGCATTGGTGCACGGCATGACAACGTTCCCGTCCATCTCGGGCGGCGTGCTCTCTCCGCGCCCGATCATCATCCCGGCGCCCTCGCGTGGTCCGATTTCCGACACGGACAATCTCGCCGTGCCACCGGGCCCCGATTGGCAGCGCATGCGCCACGCGCTGCGTCGCTACAAGTGGTTCATCCTGCTCGTCACCGCGGCGTGCGTCGGGCTTGGCGTGTTCGCCACGCGCGTGCTGCGTCCGGAGTTCACCGCCGACACGATGCTCTGGATCGACGGCGGCACGCGTGAGAACTCGACGGAAGGGCCGATCCGCCCGGAGCAGTCGTTCGACGCCGAAGCCTGGACCTCGCTGCTGCGTTCGTACGCGGTGCTCGAGGGCGTCGTGCAGGACCAGCGGCTCTATCTCCAGTTGCGCGCGCCCGACGCGGCGGCGCTGCGGCAGCGCTTCGCGCTCCAGCCCGACTTCACGCCCGGCGAGTACCGCCTGACGGTCGACGACGAGCTCAAGGGCTGGACGCTCGCGCGGGCCGGAACCGGCGACGGTGCCGCCGCGCGCACGAAGATCGAGACCGGCGCCGTCGGGGATTCCGTCGGCCGCGCGTTCGGCTTCAAGTGGCTGCCCCCGCCGTCGTCCATGTGGGCCGACCGCGACCTGCGCTTCATCGTCACGTCGCCACGCCAGGCGGCCGCGGCGCTCCGCGAGCACCTCGAGGTGCGCATCGACGAGGAAGCGAACTTCCTGAGCGTGGAGCTCACCGGTCCTGATCCCGTGCAGCTCGCCGCGACGCTGAACTCGCTCGGCCGGCGCTACGTGGCGCAGGCGGCGGCGCTCAAGCAGCAGAACATCGGCGCGAAGAGCGAGATCCTCGCCGAGCAGGTCGCCTCGGCGCGCGAGAGCCTCACGTCCGCCGAGCGGGCGCTCGAGGAGTTCCGCATCCGCACGGCGACGATCCCCGGCGACATGGAGTCGGTGCGTGGCGGCCCGAGCTCGACCGGCGGCGTCCGGCAGCTCGACGGCGAGGGTCCGCGCGGCGAGGTCTATTACAACCTCGTCGCCGCACTCGAGGCGAGCCGGCGCGAGCGCGCCGCGATGGAGTCCGCACTCTCCACCGAGAGCGGCATCTCGATCTCCACGCTCCAGCGCGTGGCCAACGGCGAGAACGCCATCGACCTCACCGACGCGCTCGCCGAGCTGACGGTCAAGCGCAACGAGCTGCGCGCGCTCCGCTACCGCTATGCGGACGCGCACCCACCGATCCAGCGGCTGCTCGGCGAGATCGCGACGCTCGAGAACGAGACGATCCCGCCGCTCGTCGCGGCCGCCGCCAACCGCATGCGCGAGCGCGAGGGTGACCTCTCGCGGCGCGTCGGCGCCACGGTCGGCAGCATGCGGCAGATCCCGACGCGCGACCGCGACCTCGCGCGGCTGCAGCGCAACGCGCTGCTGGCCGAGCAGCTGTACGCGCAGCTGCAGGCGCGCTACGACGACACGCGCCTCGCCGAGGAGAGCGCGGTCGCGGAGGTGCGAGTGCTCGACGAAGCCGTCGCGCCGGCATGGCCGACGAAGAACAGCCAACCGGCGATCCTCCTCTTCTCGCTCTTCGGCGGGCTCGCGCTCGCCAGCGGCATCGCCGTCGCGCTCGACAAGTCGGACAAGCGCTTCCGCTATCCGGACCAGGTCACGAAGGACCTCGGCCTGACTATCCTCGGTGCGGTGCCTCACGTGAAGCCCGGGAGCAACGCGCTCGTGCGGCAGAAGGCGAGCACGCCGTTCCAGGAGGCGCTGCGTGACATCCGTCTCAACCTCTCGTACGCCCACGCGAGCAGCGGTCCGCTGCACCTCACCATCACGAGTCCCGGCAGCGCCGACGGCAAGTCCTTCCTCTCCACGCACCTCGCGCGCGTGTTCGCGGAGGGCGGCGCGCGCACGCTGCTCATCGACGGCGACCTGCGCCGGGGCATGCTCAACGAACGGTTCAACCATCCGCGCCGCCCCGGTCTCTCCGAGTACCTGCGCGGGGGCGAGCCGAAGGACCGCGTGATCCAGAAGACCGTCATCGACCGGCTCGACCTCATCACGTCGGGCAGCCGCCAGCGCGAGGCGCCGGAACTGCTCGGCGGACCGCTGCTCGAGCGCCTGCTCGCCGACGTGCGCGCCGACTACGACGTCGTCATCTGCGACAGCCCGCCGCTGAGCGCCGGCGTCGACGCGGTGATGATCGGCGCCGCCACCGAGAACATCCTGCTGGTGGTGCGCACCGGCGTGAGCCTGCGCGAGGTGGCGGCGGCGCGGCTCGAAGTGCTCGGCCGACTGCCCGTGCGCGTGATCGGGGCGGTGCTCAACGACGTGCCGCGCGACAACGCCTACAGCTACTACACGCACTACGCCTTGCCCGGCTACGAGTCGAGGACCGAGGAAGAGCCCGTGACCGCCGAAGTCCGCTGACCACCCGAGCAAGCGAGAACGAACATGTGCGGTATTGTCGGATACGTGGGACAACGCGAGGCGTCGGACGTGCTGCTCGACGGGCTGGAACGCCTCGAGTATCGCGGCTACGACTCCGCGGGGATCGCGGTACACAACTGCCGGACCTTGCAGGTGCGCAAGCAAGCGGGGCGGCTGGAAGGCCTCCGCGAGATGCTGCGGCGCGAGCCCGCGGCGGGGTCGTGCGGCATCGGGCACACGCGCTGGGCCACGCACGGCGCGCCCAGCGCGCTCAACGCCCATCCGCACACCGACTGCCGCGAGACGATCGCCGTGGTCCACAACGGCATCATCGAGAACGCGGAGGAACTGCGCGTCGAGCTCGAGCTGACGGGCCATACGTTCCGCACGGAAACCGACAGCGAGGTGATCGCGCACCTGATCGAGGAGGCGCCGGGCGCGACGCTCGAGGAACGCACGATGACCGCCCTTGCCCGCGTGACGGGCTCATATGGCGTCGCCGTGATCGGGCTCGGCGAGAACCGGAAGATCGTCGCGGCGCGGCGGGGCACGCCGCTCCTGCTCGGCGTCGGGTCGGGCGAGGTCTTCATCGCCTCCGACGCGTCGGCGGTGCGCGCGTTCACGCGTTCCGTCGTGCACCTGGGCGACGGTGACCTCGCGACGGTCACCGACGCCGGCTATCGCATCACCGACCCCAAGGGCATCGAGCTCGTGCGGCCGCCGGTGCAGGTCCAGTGGAGCTCGCGCGAGCCGGATCGCGGCATCCACCCGCACTTCATGCGGAAGGAGATCGCGGAACAGCCGGATACGATCCGCGACGCGATGCGCGACCGCCTGCACCGTGAGGACGGCACGGCGCGGCTCGACACGCTCGGGCTGATGCCGGAGGAGATCGTCGAGATCCGGCGCATCGTCATCGTCGCCTGCGGCAGCTCCTGGCACGCCGGGCTCGTCGGCCGCCACTACATCGAGGAGATGGCCGGCATCCCGGTCGAGGTCGAGTACGCGTCCGAGTTCCGGTACCGGCACTCGCCGCCCGTGCCGGGCACGCTCACGCTCGCGATCTCGCAGTCCGGCGAGACCGCCGACACGCTCGAGGCGATGCGCGAGGCGCGCAAGCACGGCTCGCGGGTGATCAGCATCGTCAACGCCGAGGAGAGCACGATCGCGCGCGAGTCCGACGGCGGCATCATGCTGAACGCAGGCCCTGAGATCGGCGTCGCATCGACGAAGGCATTCACCTCGCAGCTCGTCGCGCTGATGCTGCTGGCCCTGCACCTCGGCCGGCACCGCGGGATGCCGCGGGTCGTCGGGCGCGCCATCGTCGCGCAGATGCTCGGCCTGCCGCGGCTCGTCAGCCGCGCCCTCGAGCTCGACGGCGAGATCCGGCGCATCGCCAACGTCTACGCGCCGTCGCAGCACGCGCTCTACCTCGGCCGCGGGCAACACTTCCCGGTGGCGCTCGAGGGCGCGCTCAAGCTCAAGGAGATCAGCTACATCCACGCCGAGGGCTACCCGGCCGCCGAGATGAAGCACGGGCCGATCGCGCTGATCGACGCGGAGATGCCGGTGGTGTTCATCGCCCCGCGCGACGAGGGCTATGCGAAGGTGATGTCGAACATGAAGGAAGTGAACGCCCGCGGCGGCCGCATCATCGCCGTGACGACCGAGGGGAACAACGACCTGCGCGGCCTCGCCGCACACGAGCTGCACGTGCCGGACTGCGCGCCGCTGATGATGCCGATCGTCGAGTCCGTGCCGCTCCAGCTGCTTGCCTATCACATAGCGGTGCTCCGCGGATGCAACGTGGACCGGCCGCGCAATCTCGCGAAAAGCGTGACGGTGGAATGATGACCCAGCTCTCCCGACTCATCCGGCGCGGACTCGCGTTCGGCGCAGGTCTCTTCATCGTGACCGCCGTCCCGGTGGCGCCACTCGAAGCCCAGCAGCCCGCCGCGCGCCCCGCGGGAGGCCTCAGCGCCGGCCAGCTCCGGGTCGGCGACCGCATCGTGCTCAGCGTCGAGGACGAGCCCACGCTCACCGACACGTTCACCGTGCGCACCGGACCGGCGATCGACCTGCCGAGGATCGGCGAGGTGCCGCTCGCCGGCGTCAGCCGCGGCGGCGTCCAGGCGCACCTCGAGACGGCGATCGGCAAGTACATCAAGAACCCGGTGGTGCTCGCCCGCACGCTCGTGCGCGTCGCCGTGCTCGGCGAGGTCACGCGGGCGGGCTTCTTCGCGCTGCCCGCCGACGCCCCGATCTCCGACGCCATCAACGAGGCCGGCGGCCTCACCACGGAGGGCGACATGCGCAAGGTGCAGCTCAGCCGCCGCGGCAAGGTCGTGCAGAAGGGCGGCAAGCTGCGCAACGCCATCGCGGCGGGTTCCACGCTCGACGACCTCGGGATGGAGGCGGGCGACGAGATCATGATCCCGCGCAAGCCCGACACGGAGCGCATGGTCCGCATCCTCAGCCTCGTCGTCGCCATCCCGCTCACCGTCCTCGCGCTCGGGAGGATGTGAACCCCGGATGAAGATCATCTCCGTCGTCGGGACGCGCCCGAACTTCATGAAGCTCGCGCCGGTGGCGCGCGAGCTCGAGACGCGCCCGGGCGTCGAGCACATCATCGTGCACACCGGCCAGCACTACGATGCCGACATGTCGGACGACTTCTTCGACGAGCTCGACATCCCGTCGCCGAGTTATGAACTGGGCGTCGGCTCCGGGACGCACACGGAGGTCACCGCCGCCGTGATGTCGCGGCTCGAGCCGGTGTTCGCGTTCGAGCGCCCCGACCTCGTGATCGTGTACGGCGACGTGAACTCGACGATGGCCGCCGCGATGGCAGCCGCGCAGCGCGGCATCCGCGTGGCGCACGTCGAGGCCGGCCTCCGCAGCCGGGACCGCACGATGCCCGAGGAACTCAACCGGCTGGTCACCGATCACATCGCCGACCTGCTGCTCGCGCCGTCGGCCGACGCGGTCGCGAACCTCGCGGCCGAGGGCATCGACCGCGACAAGGTGCACTTCGTCGGCAACGTGATGATCGACTCGCTCGTGCGGGCGCTTCCGCGCGCACGCGGGGGACGCGACGACCGAGGCCGCCGCTTCAACGTCGACGGACCTTACGTCGTCACCACGCTGCACCGGCCGTCGAACGTGGATGACCCCGAGCACCTGCGCGACCTGCTCGTCTCGCTCGAGGAGCTCAGCCGCGAGACGACCGTCCTCTTCTCGATGCACCCGCGCACGAAGCGACGCCTCGAGGAGATGCAGCTCAAGCCCAATGGCGGCGGCGCGCTCCGGGTGCTGGACCCGCTTGGCTACCTCGACATGCTCGGGCTCGTCTCGTCGGCGAGCCTCGTCATCACGGACTCCGGCGGCCTGCAGGAGGAGACCTCGTTCCTCGGCGTCCCCTGCATCACCGTGCGGCCGAACACCGAGCGTCCCATCACCTGCTCCGAGGGCACCAACGAGCTCGTGTCGCCGACGGGCGCAGGCGTGCTCGGCGGCGCGCGCAAGGTGCTCAATCGCAAGGGGCCGCGCGTGCGTCCCGTGATCGAGCGTTGGGATGGGCATGCGGCCGAGCGTATCGCAGACGTGGTCTGCGACGGCGCCCGCTTCTGACCGGCGAGCCACCATGATCGCGAATCCCACCCCGCCCCCAGGCTCCGGCGCGCCGCCGGCCGAACGCGTGCTCGGCGTCCTCGTGGACGGCGCCGCAGACCCGCGAGGTTCGCTGCGCAAGCTCCAGCATTGGGCGACCGAGGCTGGCGCGCATGCGGACACCGTCACCGGCCTCGCCAAGGCGCGCGTCAAGATCGGCGAGGGCAAGTGGGACCTCGTGTTCCTCGTGCTCGGTGACAAGCCGATCGCCGAGCTCAGCTCATCGATCGAGGCCCTGCGGGACCTGCCGTCCGCGCCGAAGGTCGTCGCCGTCGCCGAGCGTCCGTCGATGGAGACCGTGGTGCACGCCGAGAGCCTCGGCATCACCGACGTGCTCCCGATGCCGCTGCGGCGCGAGGACGTCCTGCGCGTGCTCCAGGGCGGCGCGCGCGACGACGACACCGTGGTCCCCTTCCCCGACGTGCGCACGGACCTGCCCGGACGCTTCTCGCTGGTCGGCGAGCACACGTCGATGCTGGAGATCTTCCGGCTGATGGCGCGCGCGGCGCCCACCAACGCCAACGTGCTCGTCATCGGCGAGCCCGGCACCGGCCGCGAGACGATCGCGCGCTGCATTCACTTGAACAGCCCCGTCGCGGCGGGACCATGGGTCGTCGTCAACTGTGCCGCGATGCCGGAGGACGCACTCGAGGCGGACCTGTTCGGCCAGGAGCGGGCGGCGGCGAACGGCGGCCTGGCCCGACGCATCGGACGGTTCGAACAGGCGCACGGCGGCACCATCTTCCTCGACGACATCGAGACGCTGAGCATGGCGATGCAGGCGCGGCTCCTGCGCGCCGTACAGGAGCACGAGGTCGAGCGCGTGGGCGGCGGCGAGATCATCAAGGTCGACGTGCGGATCATCGTCAGCTCGTCGCACGACCTGCGCAAGTCGATCACCGACGGCACCTTCCGCGGCGATCTCTACTACAGGCTCGCGATCGTCACCATCCGCGTGCCGCGCCTCGCCGACCGCGGCGGTGACCTGTTGCTGCTCGCCGCGCACTTTGCGCAGCAGTTCTCGCGCGCCAACGTGCGCAAGACGGTGACGGGCATCTCGCGCCACGCGCTCGCGACGCTCGAGGCGCACCGCTGGGAAGGCAACGTGCGCGAGTTGCGGAACGTGATCGAGCACGCTGCGATCGTGACGCAGGGCAAGACCATTCGCGTGAGCGACCTGCCGGACGACCTGCAGGCCGAGGCTCATGCGCTCGGCGGCGCCGCGCCGTCGGCGCTGCCGTCGCTGGCCGAGGTCGAGGCGAGGCATATCGCGACCGTGCTCGAGCACACCGGCGGCGTCATCCATACGGCGGCGGAGATCCTCGGCATCCATCGCAACACGCTCGCCCGCAAGGTCAAGGAATACCGGCTGTAGCTACTCCCCGTCCCAGGCCAGCCCGCTCGCGAGATACCCGGCCGAGAGGACGTCTTCCGGTGCCGGGAACCGTGAGAGGCAGAAGCGGTCCTCGGCGCTGCAGGTGCGCGGGTCGACGTAGCGCCGGCGGAACGCCACCGCGCCGGACATGCCTGCGTCGCGCACGATGCCCATCTCGCGCGCGCCGAACGAATCGAGCGAGCCGTTGGGATAGCAGAACAGGGGCGCGGGGTCGGCGCACTCGCGGCGCAGGACGTCCCATGAACCGGCGATCTCGAGTCGCGCCTTCTCATCGTCCACCCGGCTGAGCACGGGATGCGTGAGCGAGTGCGGGCCGAAGTCCACGCCTTGGCGCTCGAGCGCGCGCACATCCTCCCACGAGAGCGGCGCATAATCCGCCGTCGGCAGCGCCGGGACGTCGATGCCGAGCAGGGCGCCGATGCGATCGACGACGCGAAGCCGCTCCGCATCGCTGACCCACTTGAGCGACTCGATGAATTCCGTCGCCCGCGCATCGCGCTCGGCCGGCGTCCCGAGCAGGCAGGAGAAGCGACGGTCCTCGACGCGGATCGACACCGCCATGAGCGGCGAGCGCAGGAACGCCAGCCGCACGCGGTCCCACCAGTTCCACTGGCGGCCCCCGACGAACTCCGTCACGAGGAACACCGTGGGCGCGCAATCGAACCCGGCGAAGATCGGCGCCGCCAGGTCGGCGAAGTCATGGTAGCCGTCATCGACGGTGAAGACGGCGGTCGGCCGCCGCAACTCGGTGCGCGACTCGACATGCGCCATCAGGTCCCGCAGGCGCATGAACTGGACGCCCTGGCGCCGCAACGTGGCGAGCATGCGCCGCAGCATGGCCACGTCGGTGCCGTAGGCGGGGCTGCCCCCGTCGGTGAAGCGATGCAGCATGAAGATCGTCGCGCGGCGCACGCCGAGGATGCGGGCGACGTTCAGCGCGGGGCGCGAGGCGATTCCGGCCTGTGCGACGCCCCGCGCCGCGCGAAGGACCGCCCGAGCGAGGCGCTCGCCGACCATCATGTGTTGTTCCATGTCAAGGTGTTCGAGGGCAAGCAACGTGCCGCGCCCCTCGACGAACATCGCACCCCCGACTATCCTGCCCGCATGGGAACCAAGCGTGTGATGGGAGCGGCGCTCGCGCTCTCCCTGCTCGGCGCCGCGTGCGCGCGCCCGAGCGAACCCGGCGCCGCCTCACCGATGTCCGGCAAGCGCACCGAAGGGAGGCGCGGGATGGTGTCCGCCTCGCAACCCGACGCCGCTGCCGCCGGCGCCACCATACTCCGGCGCGGCGGCAATGCGATGGACGCGGCGGTCGCCACCGCGTTCGCGCTCTCCGTCACCGACATCTCGCAGACCGGGATCGGCGGGGGCGGAGCGCTCACCTGGTACGACGCCCGCGCCCGCCGCGCCGAGCATCTCTCGTTCTACGCGCGCACGGGCGAGGACACGGCGTGGGCGGCCGACGACTCCGCGCTCGACGACGCGACGCGGCGCGTGCGCGGCGCGGCGACTCCCGGGATGGTCGCCGGGTTGCTCGAGGCGCATTCGCGCCACGGCCGGCTGTCGCGCGCCGAGGTCATGGCGCCGGCGATCGCGCTGGCACGAGACGGGTTCGTCGTGACGCCGCTGCTTGCGCGCACGATCACCAGCGCGCGCGAACGCCTGCGCACCGACAGTGCGGCGGCGGCGCTGCTGATGCCGCGCGGCGAGGCGCTGCGGCCCGGAGAGCGGCTGGTGCAGCTCGAACTCGCCTCGACCCTCGAGCGCATCGCCTCGGAGGGCGCGCCGGCGTTCTATACCGGCGCCATCGCCCGGCAGTTGAGCGCCGAGGTGCGATCGCTCGGCGGTCTCATCACCGAGCGCGACCTCGCGGTCTACCCCGTGGCGACGATGGCGCCGCTCTGCGCCGAGTGGCGCGGCCACGCCGTGCTCGGGGCGCCGCCGCCGATGGGCGGCGCATCGGTGCTGGCGATCCTGCAGATGGCCGACGCCGCAGGCGTGGCCGACTCCCGTCGCGGCCTGACCGACGATGCGCAGGCGGTGACGGCGCTCGCCGGCATCCAACGCCTCGTCGCCGCCGACGGCAGTTGGTGGCGCGGAGACCCTGCGGTGATGGCGGTGCCGGCGCGCGGCTTCGCCAGCCGCTCCTACGCGGTGGCGCGCGCGGCCGGCGTCGGCAGTGGCGTCGTGCCGGACACGGCGCGGCGCGGCGACCCGTGGTCGCACGAAATGAGTGCGTTGCCCTCGTCGTGCCCGCGCGACACTTATCCTTCGGCGGTGCCGTCCTCACCTGATGCGCGCGACACCGACGTCGTCGACGCCGCGCGCGAGGGAGAGAGCTTCACCTCGCACCTCTCCGTGGTCGACGCCGACGGCAACGCGGTGTCAGCCACGACCACCGTCGGCGTGCTGTTCGGCTCGGGCATCTAC